>MAGS01000027.1:0-1278 GCA_001717005.1 Candidatus Methanomethylicus mesodigestus
ATATTATAATCTGGACATTTTTTACAAGAGGTCCCCTCAAATAAGGGTGAATAAAAATGACGAATAAACATAAAGGCGCAGTTCTAACAAAAATAACGCCCTTATTGGCATTCGTTGCTATAACCTTCGTTATGCTCGCTCCCCCCCTTGTAGGCAATGGACAAGTGGTTACAACTGCTTATTCAGAGTCATACAGCTCGCCTGATCAGATACCTGGACCGAATATTCTTAAAATTTTCAACCTCACAGCTCAGGATTTCTCGCCCCCTCTTCCCCTAACGAATGAGAGAATGAGCGACAACACTGTGGTGTCATTCAAACTGGACGAAGAAAACTTTGTGTCAATCCTTTCAACTGAAAAGGGTTTCGACGTAATTGTATGGAGCAAATATGGTAAATCCTGTGTTTATGCAAGCGTGGAAGAACCCAGCGATTCATGGAATGAAACAAGATCATTCACCGAAGGAGAGGGTATCTTAATGACCGCCCTTCAAGCAGATATCTTCACCATCCCCTTACCCGCATCTACTAAAGACGGTGATGCTTCAACATTAAGTACACAGATGATCAGCGCATCGTATATGATTGAGTACTGGGGTCCTATATCGCCTAGTTCGCCTATCTTTCAGATAATGTGGGGTTCGAGAGCTGGAGGTGACTTCTATTATGTTTATGACGAGGAAGTCACAGGCATATATCCGGGCAATTCAGGAGCATGGATAACAACAATTGGAGCTGCCTGTGGTTGGATTCAGTGCCAAGCCACTACCTTAACTGCCGGCGTCCATGAGGCGGTTGGATACATACAAGAGAATTCGGGATTTGCCATCGGCTGCATCACGCCCGTGCAACATGCCGCTTGGCCTAACGTTGGGGTCGATCTTTGGGGCAACATAAAATACCCGAGCCAAACACCGCACACAAGTTGGTGGTTAATTGGCTGTGGGTGCGTACCGTGGCAGCCACAGTTCCCGCCAATTCCATAATGAATCCATTCCTTCTTTTTTTATTGCAATAAAAAGGGATGACTGGCATTAAAAAGGAAAACATTGACAAAATTCGTCATAACTGCATATAGTTTTATTTTAGTTTATTTAATAATCGGTCTATTATTTGGACTATTACACATCCCAAACATTGTTGCCAAGTTTGACGGGGAAGAATCCCTCTATACGCAAATTAAATTGCCCCTGTCAAACACAAGTGCGTTTTTTAATATCTGCTCTTTTAAAATCAACTACCTACTTTCTAGCGTTTTCTTATTTTTTTCCTTTTTCA
>MAGS01000027.1:1817-19421 GCA_001717005.1 Candidatus Methanomethylicus mesodigestus
TATTTCCAGTTGACGTTCAGCCGCCACGATGTGCAACTCCATCCTGCTGGCGCAGCATCCATGCGCGCTTCATGTGTATGCGAATGAGTTTAAATTATCCTTAATCTGGGATCACTGGCGCAGCCTGCGCATGCGCGCCTTCATCGCCGCCCTCTCCTCCCGCAGTATGGTGTCCACGAAGTAGTCCAGGTCACCCATCTTGGAGGTGGCCAGCGTTATCATGATCGGCTTGGATATGCCCTTGGCCGCCAGCGCAAGTGCAGCAGGCAGCCCGTATATGCCTACAAGCTCCCCGCTCTCTATCGCCTCCTTGTATACGCCCTTGAACCTCTCCGATACCTTCTCGAGATCTGACCTCTCTGCCGCCATCTGAGCAACCTCTGAGGGATCATCGCTGAGAAGCCCTATTTTCTTCGAGCCGCATTCCGGGCAGCAGAATTCCGTCATGAACCTCTTTACCTTGACATTCTCTACGTACCTGAAGCAGTTGGCGCAGACCGCCACCCTCGCCTCGTTCAGGAGCCTCGCCTTCCCCGATTCGATCAGCAGCCTCCTGAGCCTGTCCGCCGGGACCAGGTCCGTCTTCCAGCTCAGCTCCCTTATGCCTGTCCTGGACATCGGCGAGAGCGGCAGATCGCCCGGCATTACCTTGACCTCGTACTCCCCATCTATTATCCCCCTCACGACCCTGATCGTACCTTCCACATCCAGATCCTTGAAGAGGACCTCCTTCATCGCCTCCTTGTAGATGACCGTTCCCCTCAGGTTCTCGAGCAGGTGGGTCAGCCCCAAGTCGTTGACGTCCGCATCCTTCTCGATTATCCCCATCCTCTTCGAGACATGGAGCAGCCTCCTCTTGAAGAGGCCCGTCCTCTCGACTGCCACGCCGGTCAGGCGCTCGACGTCGCCCGGGTCTATGGACTTCATGGCCTCCGCCACGACCTGCGGATCGACGCTCGTCTTCAGGAAGATCCTGTAGGCATCCTGGGACGCCCCCGCCCCGCTGCCGGTCCGCTGGGTAAGGATGTACCCTAGTATCCTTGAGAGCGTCTTGTTTATCATCAGGCCGAACGCGCAGCTCACTATCGAGTAGCCCTCCCATCCCTCGATCGTGACGATCTTGTCCGACGGCACCTCCCAGCTGCCCTCTGCCTGCTCCTTCACCTCCCTGAGCGCCCTGCTTAGCGTCTCCTCGCTGACAGGGTAGTCGACCGCCACCCTCCTGATCGCCTCGCCGTATGCCTCGCCGGACCTCAGGCAGCCTGAAACCCTCCCCCTGATCGAGGCAACCTCCTGCGCCACCTCAAACGGCACCGGGATCTCGTCGCCGACCCAGTCTGGGATCGCTCCCGACGGGTCCTGTTCGGCCCTGACGTAGACTGCATCGTTGAATATCTGCACGATCTTCCACGGTGACCCCCTTACGATGAACTTGACCCCCGGCTCGCCATACTCCGCAACGAACGCCTCGTCCAGCATCCCTATGGGCTCGTCCTTGCCCTCGTCAATGACAACGTAGTGCTTCTCTTCGGGTATCATCGACAGGTTCTCGAAATAGTATTTGTAGAGCGCCTCCGTAGGCTTGGACTTTATGAACAGCCTCTCCTCCTTCAGGAGGAGGCCGAGCCTGGGCCTCCTGCCGCTCATGTAATCGAGAACCTCCATCAGCTCCTCCTCCCTTAGGCTCCTGAATGGGTAAGCCCTCCTTACGATCTCCAGTATCTCCCCTGTCTCCCTCCTGCCCTCATCAAGCAGAAGCCCCGCCACCTGCTGGCAGAGGACATCGAGCGGGTTATTGACGATCGCCACATCCTCAAGCTCCTCCCGGAGCGACCTCTTGACTATGACCGTCGACTCGAGGGCATCGTCGGAGTCCATTGTTATGATCACTCCCTTCGAGGTCCCTCCGACCCAGTGCCCCGCCCTGCCGACCCTCTGGAGCAGCCTTGTCGCCTGCCTGGGAGAATTGTACTGCACGACGAGGTCGACGTTGCCGATGTCGATGCCAAGCTCGAGCGACGACGTGCAGACGACGCCCTTCAACTCGCCCTTCTTCAGACTCGACTCCACATCCACCCGCGAAGACTTTGCAAGACTCCCGTGGTGTATGCTGATGGGCATGTCGATGTCCCATACCCTGAACCTGCTGGCGAGTATCTCCGCCTCAGAGCGCGTATTCGTGAAGATGAGTGTGGAGCGGTTCTCGTCTATGAGCTGCCTGATCCTCCTGAGCCTCGCGGCGACCTCCGGAAACGTGGCTATCCTCTCAGCAAGGTCGTAGTCCCTCTGCTCGGCCTCGGGGAGGAGCACGTCCAGCTGCGTATCCTTCGCCACCGCCACCCTCACTATGTCGCAGGCCCTTGTGGGGCCGACCAGGAACTTCGCGACAACCTCGGGCGACCCGATCGTGGCTGAGAGCCCTATGACCTGCGGCTCGGTCTCGGTGACCATCCTGAGCCTCTCAAGCGCAACGGTGAGCTGGCTACCCCTCTTGTCGTTTGTCAGCTCGTGGACCTCGTCGACCACGATCCACCTCACCTTCGACAGGTGCTTCCGGAGTATCCTGCCCGGGAGTATCGCCTCCAGCGTCTCGGGCGTCGTTATCATTATGTCGGGGGGCGCCATCGCCTGCTTGCCCCTCTCCTTCGTCTCCGTGTCACCGTGCCTGACCGCCACCTTAAGGTCAAGCCTTCCGCACCACCACTGCAGCCTATCCATAAGATCCCTGTTCAGCGCCCTCAGCGGCGAGATGTAGAGTACCCTGATGCCGCTCCTGTCCCCATCCTTTATCAGCCTGTCCAGTATGGGGAGGAAGGCCGCCTCCGTCTTCCCGGTGCCTGTCGGGGCTATTATCAGCACGTTCCTGCCCGCGGCTATGAGTGGGATCGCCCTCTTCTGCGGCTCGGTGAATCCCCCGAATCCCTTCTCCGTGATTATCCGCTGTATGGGCTTGGAGAACGATGACAGAAGATCATCCATAAGGGTCAAATCCCAAGAGGCGGGCCCTCCTAATATTTCTAATTTTGGGCGCCGGCGCGGGACTGCCGGCTGCGGCGCCATGCCATACGCAAATATATCCGTTGCGCGCAAGGGGACTCATGGTGCAGATAGGCATCTTCACAACCTACGATAAGGTGCCCGACGCCGTTGCCGAGAAGGCGCGGGCGCTCGGCAGGGCACTCGCGGAGCGGAAGTGCACCGTCCTAACGGGGGGCAGCGGCGGACTGATGAATGTCATCTCCGAGGCAGTTGTGAAGGCCGGCGGGCTGACTGTGGGCATAATGGCCCGCGAGGCGGAGGGCCTCGGGGCCGATAGTGAGTGGCACAACCCTTACAACACCGTCAGGATACTGACGGGGCAGACCTTCACAATGAGGAGCGCCATGCTCGTCAGGAGCAGCGACGCTGCAATCGCCCTCGCCGGAGGCGTCGGGACGCTGACCGAGCTGTCCATCGCATACAACCTCGGGAAACCGATAATCGCATTGAAGGGGACCGGCATGATGGCGGAACGGCTCTCTTCACTATTCCCCGACGGGTACATCGACCACCGCAAGCTCAGCAGGATCCGCTTCGTGAGCGACCCCGTCGAGGCCGCCGAGCTCGCGTTCAGGCTAGGGAAGGAGCACGAGGGCAGAGGCGATGTGGGCGGCCGTAGCCAGCCTATGCTGCTCTGACCGTACCCCTAGCTGCGCTCTCAGATCTGGCATGCATTGCCCATGATGTAGTCGTATGCTGCCAGTCCTGCAACGGCCCCCTGGCCGGAGGCGATTATTGCCTGGCCGTAGGGGAGGTCTGTTATGTCTCCTGCCGCGAAGAGACCCTTGCACGATGTACTCTGCAGCCTGTCGACGATCGCCTGCCCCCGCTCGTTCATCTTGACGAGCCCCTTGATGTAATCGAGCTTGACCTCTCTCCCTATCTCGACGAAGACCTTCTGGACCGGGATCTCGGTCTCTCCTCCCGACGCGCTGTCCCTTACCCTGAGCACCTCGACCTTGGCGGACCCCTTGATCTCAAGTACTGTCTTGCCGAGCAGGAACTCCACGTTCGGCGCCTTCCTGAGCCTCTCCACGATGATCGCATCCGCCCTGAATGAGCCCCTGCGGTGGACCACATAAACCTTCTTCGCAAACCTCGCAAGCAGCTCCGCGCTCTGGAATGCCGAATTTCCGCCGCCTATCACCGCGACGTCCTTGTTCCTGGTCATCGGCGCATCGCATGTTGCGCATACGCAGACGCCGCTGCCAAAGTACCTCTCCTCGCCCGGGACCCCTAGCATCTTGGCGCTGCTGCCGCCAGTTGCTATGACCGTCCTTCCGCGATACTCCCCCTCCTCGCACTTGACCCTGAATGCGTCGCCATCCTTCACCACTTCCATTGCGGCATCACTGACGACCTCAGACGAGACAGACTGGAGCTGGCGCTCGAAGATGTCCGCCAGACCCGTGCCAGTCCTCCCCTCGTATCCGGTATAATTTTCAATGTTGTCTGTGAGCAGCACCTGTCCTCCCACATTCTTGCTTATCAGCAGCGTCTTGAGGAGCTTCCTGCGGGCGAAGACGGCGGCCGTAACGCCTGCCGGTCCCCCTCCTATGACGATGACATCGTAGACTTCCATCTTCAGCACCTGCACTGAAAAATTGGCGCTGTACTATAAAACCCCGACTATGCGGCACTCGGCAATCTTATCTTATCCTCTGCGAGAGTTACCCCTGCAGAAGGAATTTCTTATGGTACTAGTCAAAGTTGCCGTGTCAAGCGACCTGCCTCCGGGCGGCATGAAGCGCTACTCCGTTAATGGGCACGAGCTCGTTGTCGCAAACGTGGAAGGCACCTACTTCGCTATAGCCGGTAATTGCACCCATGCCGGTGCCGATCTGTCAAAGGGGACGCTCGAAGGCGGCGTAGTGACCTGCCCCCGGCACGGTTCGAAGTTTGACATAAGGACGGGGAAGGCGATATCAGGACCAAGGATCGGCTTTCTCAAGCTGAAGACCGGCGACGCAAAGACTTACGGCGTCAAGGTCGAGGGGAACGATTTGATGGTCGACCTTCCCGATAATCCGGCTTGACTGATCTGTTCAATGGAGGCATTCGCATGGAACTTTACGATCTGATAGTGATCGGGAGCGGGTCCGGGCTGGACGTGGCGGTCGCCGCCTCCAACTTTGGCAAGAAAGTAGCAATCATTGAGAAGGGCGCCCTTGGCGGAACCTGCCTGAACAAGGGGTGCATACCCTCAAAGATGCTCATACACAGCGCAGATGTTGCCGAAGCCATCAAAAGGGCGGAGCTCTTCGGCATTAAGACCAGCGGCTTCGCCGTCAACTTCGGTTCGCTTGTCAAGAGGGTGACTGACGAGGTTGATGGCGAGTCTGCCGGGATCGAGGCTGCACTCCAGCGCTCGTCGAACCCTAGGCTCTACAAGGGGCAGTGCCGGTTCACGGCGCCAAGGACAATCGAGGTCGCCGGCCAGACGATAGCCGCAGAGAAGGTGCTCATAGCCGCGGGCAGCCGTCCCAACATCCCGCCGATAAAGGGGCTGGCTGGGACCGGATTCATGACGAGTGATGAGGCTCTGCGCCTGACCCGCCAGCCCGCCTCGCTCGCGATTCTGGGCGGCGGCTACATCGCTGCAGAGCTTGCCCACTTTTATGGGTCGCTTGGCACAAAGGTCACCATTGTGCAACGCGGGGGCCTCCTCATACCGTCCGAAGACGAGGATGTGTCCCAGCATTTCACGCACATAATGGGTGAGAAGTATAGCGTCTACACGCGCTCGGAGGCAGTCGAGGTATCCCGTTCCAACGGCGTATATTCGGTCACGATTATGAACACACAAACAAGGGCGCGAAGTGTCATCAACTCTGATGCACTGCTGGTCGCCGTTGGAAGGGTGCCCAACTCGGACCTCCTAGGCCTCCAGAACGCGGGCGTGAGAGTCGACTCGAGGGGGTATGTCATAACGGATGATTATCTCGAGACCACCTCTCCTGGGACTTTTGCATTGGGGGATATAATTGGGCGGTTCCAGTTCAAGCACGCCGCGAACCATGAAGCCGATTATGCCCTGCAGAACATTCTGGCGCCGGAGCAGAAGATGGCCGTCGACTATTATGCCATGCCGCATGCAATCTTTGCATCCCCCCAGATCGCTGGCGTCGGCAAGACGGAGCGGCAGCTGAAAGAGGAGGGCGCGAGATACGTCGTTGCCAAGTGGAACTACATTGACTCTGGCATGGGGCAGGCTATCGAAGACAAGACCGGCTTCGTGAAGTTCCTCTTGGATCCGACAAGCCTAGTAATACTAGGTTGCCATATCATGGGGACTGACGCCGCCTCCATAATCCACGAGGTTATAGTGGCCATGCGGTGCGGTCACGGATCTATAATGAACATACTCGGGGCCATTCACATACATCCCGCTCTGCCTGAGGTCATAAGGCGCGCCGCCTCAAATTTCAGGACGATGCAACATGAGCACGACGGCGAAAGCCATGAGCATGAGCATGAGCATGAGCATGAGCATGAGCATGAGCATGAGCATGAGCATGAGCATGAGCATGAGCATGAGCATGAGCATGAGCATGAGCATGAGCATGAGCATGAGCATGAGCATGAGCATGAGCAGGAACCACCACATCAACACGAACACACGCGCGAGGGTGGCGGCACGGCACCGGGTCCAAATACGCCGTGAGCTGCCCCTGCACTAATTCATCCTCTGGAACGCTATCGTCCCGATCGCAACCAATACTGCAACGAACGCGGCGGCGACCCCTACATCAAAGATGATGGGAAACGCATTCAGGTTCAGGAGGGCGCCCCGCATACCGTCAACCGCGTAGGTGAGCGGGTTGAGGTAGGTTATTCCCTTCAGCCACAACGGCAGGCTGTCTATCGGATACAGCGCGCCACTGAGAAAGAAGAGCGGCATGACGACGAAAGACTGTATGAGCCCGAAGCCCTCGAAGCTGGACATCTGCGCCCCTATCGCCAGGCCGAGGCTCGTGGCCCCTGCCGCTATAAGCACGACGAAGACCACGATGACCCCCAGCCCGAAGAGCGTGTAGCTGACGCCGAATATCGGGCCAAGCGCGATCAGTATCGCTGACTGTATGAGCGCGTCCGTGCATCCCCCGAGCATCTTCCCTGCGAAGAGGGTCGTCCTGGAGAGCGGCGCGACAAGGACCTCCTTGAAGAAATCGATCTTCTTGTCCCAGACTATGTACATCCCGAAGAATATCGACGAGAACAGGGCAGTCATCATTATGACGCCGGGGAATATGAACGACTGGTAATCCGCCCCTCCGAACGATATCGACGCGCCCAGCCCCCCGCCGAAGGCGATAAGCCAGATCAGCGGATTCACTACCGACGACACGATGCGAGACCTCTCCCTGAAGAAGACCTTGATCTCCCTATACCACAGCGCGTACAGGCCCAACAGCTCGCTCATCTGCCGTCCCCCATGACGAACTTCTCCGCCCATCCCTCGGCCGACTCTGCCCTTATCTCCTTCCCGGTGAGCTGCAGGAAGACGTCGTTCAGCGTCGGCTCCCTGAGCTCGACATGTGTGGCCTCCCCCAGGAGGCCGAGGATCTCCTGTATGTGCGCCCCCGCGTCAGATAGCACGATGCTCACATTGCCGTCGTTCGCATCGACCCTGCTGACATACGGGAGCCTCCTTATGCTCTCCAGCCGGGGCTCCTTAACTTTTGCGACTATCATGCTATTGCCTATCTTCATCTTGAGGCTTCCCGGGGAATCCAGGGCGATAACCCTCCCGTGGTCGATTATTGCCACCCTGTCGCAGAGGGCATCCGCCTCCTCCATGTAATGCGTCGTGATTATGACCGTGACCTTCTCCCTCTTGGCAAGCCCCTCGATGTATCCCCATATGTGCTCCCTGGTTTGGGGATCGAGCCCAAGGGTGGGCTCATCAAGGAGCAGGATCTTTGGCTTATGCAGCAGCCCCCTCGCTAGCTCCAGCCTCCTCCTCATGCCCCCTGAATACGTCTTGACCTTGTCGTTTGCCCTCTCCTGCAGATCTACCAGCTTTAGTACCTCGTCTATCCGCCTCCGCCTCCCCTCCTTCGGGACGCCGTACATGAGCGCATGCAGGTAGAGGTTCTCGCGCCCAGTCAGTATGTCATCCGAGCTCGGCGCCTGGAATACCATGCCTATCGACTTCCTGACGCTACCTGGCTGCTTGGTTATGCTGAATCCGTTCAGGGTCGCCTCCCCCTCTGTCGGCCTCAGCAGGGTGGCGAACATGGACAGGAGCGTGGTCTTGCCTGCGCCGTTCGGACCGAGCAGCCCGAATATCTCGCCCTCCTCTATCACCAGATCGACATGGTCCACCGCCTTCAAGCTTCTGTAGGCCTTGGTCAAGCCATGCGCTTGGATCATCATTTCAGCAACCCGCCAAACCTGAAGACCTGATCTATCGCCCCAATTATAAATCTTGGCTACGCGCATGCCCACAGCTGATGCATGCCCGGCCGGATATGGAAACGGACTCCGCCGCCGGCCCGACACTTACTCTTTTTAACCTCCGGATACATATGCTTAGTTCGTTTTGGTGCTTATCGATGAACGCCTCCGAAATCTTCGATGCCGGCTCAAAGAGCAAGATGCACGAGGAGCCATACGTCAGGAAGGTCTGGGAGCTCATTAACGACAACACCCTGTTCAGCAAGTCCCCCGATTACCTGGCGTCCCTCAGGCGTTCCCTGTTGAGAGACGCGCTCGCCTTCTTCGGCGAGAAGAGCGCGTACTACCGGAACCTCTATGACCGCCTTCACATCACCCCGAGGAACGCCGACTTCCCCGACTTGGCAAAGCTTGCAATACCTTCGGACATGCTCCGGGGCAACGGGCACAAGGCCTTCCTCATAGACTGCGTCGAGGGCGGAGGGGAATACTTCCAGTCCAGCGGGACAACCGGGAAGGATCCCGTGAAGATATACCGGAGCCCGATCGATCTCGCCATCATGATAAAGGCTAACACAGTGCTCTTCGAGCACGTATACGGTAGCACGCTGAGCGAGGGGAAGGGCATCGCGCTCTTCATGGCCGCGCCTGAGCTGAGATACAAGCTCAGCTTCGTAGCATTCGTCCACCTCACCCTCGAGTGCAAGAACATCGAGCTGCTTTACGGGATGAACCTCGTGGAGGGCGAGAAGCCCGGCACGCAGTGGCAGAAGCTCGTACCAAACAAGGAGAATCTTTTGAAATTCCTGAAGAGCAAAGCCGAGCCCAAGCTCCTCTTCACGGCTCCTGCCGGCGTATTCATGCTGGCGCAGCGGTTCGACCAGATGAACCTGCTCCGCAAGATCGCCTACAAGCTCGTGACCGGCACCCCCCCAATAAACTTGGGGAAGGGAGGGATCGTGGTTACGGGCGGCGGATCGAAGGGCTACACCCTCCCCCCCTACAACGAGATCGTCAACCTCTCAAGGAAGTACATCGTATCAAAAGACGGCGATGGCGAAGACATCCCTGTGCCATTCATGGACGTGCTGGGGATGACCGAGACGCTGACCGCATTCATAGACCGGTACGAGAGCTTCGACAAGGTACCTCATCCGCTGTCGCAGGCGTTCCTGCTGAACCCGAAGACCTTCGAGTACATGGACGAGGACGGGAAGGAGGGCGTCCTCGGGATATTCAACCCATTCGTAACGTCTTGGCTCGAGATCTTCTACCCTGGCGACCTGATGCTCTCGAAGCCTACGCCTGGATACTATGGCAAGTCCTACCAGTACATCCGAAGGTTCACCGTGGAGGAGGGCTGGGACCTCCAGAGGGCATGCGGCGGGACCCTCGAAGAGATGATGCGCAAAAAGTGAGGTGCGCACGCATGGACATTGCCCCGCTCTGCACAGGAGACCTCGAGACGACAGAGAGGGCTGCCGGGGGCACGCGCGTCAGGGAGCTCAGCGAGAATGCGGTAGGCGCATTCCTCTCTCGGGCAAGGTCCGTTCAGTCGTCCCTCTCCTCGATACCGGTCTCCGAGAGGCTGGCCGTCTTCGACGAGGTCAGCAACATATGGGTGGGAAAGGTCTCCTCCGGCAGGCTATCCGCGCTCAGGCAGAACCTATCCGCCTCGACCGGATACAGCGAGCGCATGATCGATCTTGAGTTCTCGCTCGTCTCCGAGATGCTCAATTCCGCCAACCTGCAGAAGAACCTCGACGCCTCCTTCATAGGCGGCGCAAGATCGCTTGAGGCGCCCGCTCGGATCGCAGAAGGCGAGCACATCCGCCAGCTGCCTGCAGGACCGGTCTTCATAATAAGCTCTGGCAACTCATTGATCCCTCCACTCATCCCTACCACCCTCTCATTGGTAACCGGGAATCTGACCTTGCTCCGGCCTTCGCTCGCCAACTACGCCGGGGTCAGCGAGGTTTACTCTGCACTCTCAAAGGTGCCCTCGAAGACCGCGAGGCTCTTCGAGGAAGCCCTGGCGCTGAGCTACTTCTCGCACGACAGCCCCGTCCTGAAGCACCTGTTGACGAAGGCGGGCTTGGGCGTGATCAATTTTTGGGGCGGGGAGCCTGCCCGCACCTCTGTTGGCATGCAGATAGCGGAAAACCGGAGCCATCCGCGCCTCATAGTTAACGGCCCGATGACGGGCCATGCGATTATAGACGCGCCATCTGCGGATGCCGCCGCACTCGGCCTCGCGAAGAACATCGTCCTCTATGACCAGCAGCTCTGCAGCTCGCCTACACAGGCCGCCTTCATAGGCGACTACGCGCAAGCGGAGGCCTTCGCCCTCGCCGTAGGCGCGGCACTGGGCCGGCTCAGCTTGGATTACCCCCTCAGGCTTGGCGAAGGGGCAACATTTGCGCTGCAGGGCGCAAGGCGCTTCCTGCTCTTCAAGGGCTCCAACGTCCTGGCATCGAAGGGGCAGGACAGCCCTTGGACCGTGGTGGTATCGAGGTCCTCAAGCACGCTGGACGAGCTCGTTTCGACCTCCCCTGAATTCGGTTTGATGAATAGGCGGCGCTTCATAGAGATCATAGCGGTCGGAACACCTGATGCAGCGGTCCGGCTCGTCAGGGACGTGCCCTCTAGGCGGGCATTCATGGGGGCGGACCGGGTCCAGTCGATCGGCCTAGCCGTTTCTGAACACACAAGGCAGATTCTTCTTGAGGCGTTGTCCAAGGAGGGCGTCTACCGGATAGTGCCCCTAGGCGACATGTTCATGAGGAGTGCCGTCGAGCCGTATGACGGGGTCAGCCTGGCCGGCTCGTTCACCTACTCGCTATACGTTCGGGATGATCGCCCCGGGACCAGGGTGGGATCATGAGGGTCGCCCTGACCGGCGCATCGGGTTTTCTCGGGGGGCATCTTGCCGAGGCTCTAGTTCGCAATGGGCATACCGTCATCGGTCTCGTGAGGGATCCGGATAATCAGCCAGCCCTCCTCTCCCTCGGCGCCGAGCTGAGAATGATCGACCTGACCGACAAGTCGACGCTTGCCGGTGCGACCGAAGGATCGGATGCCATCGTTCACCTTGCGGCATACTACACCTTCCACGGCAGTAAGGAGCAGTACAGAATGGTCAACGTCGAGGGCACTCGGAGCCTTATCGAAGCCGCCGCTGCCAACGGGGTAAGGCGTTTCATATACTGCAGCTCCACCGAGGCTATGGGTCCCGTGGAGTCCCCTCCCGCCGACGAGTCCGCGCCGCTCAACCCCGCATACGAGTACGGGCGATCAAAGGTCGAGGCAGAGTCGCTTGTCAGGTCGTGCCCGGAGAGGGGCATCGATTACACTGTAATCCGCCCCTCTGGCATCTACGGGCCGCGAAACGTCGACGACGTGGCCTACTGGACGATCACCTCATTCGCCAAGAACTCGGTTGCGACGCGGTTCATAGTCGGGGATGGCCAGCGGCTGGTGCAGTTCACCCATGTCTCCGACGTTGTGAGCGGCTTCATGCTGGCAATAGAAAAGCCGGACGCGTCGAGGAACAAGACCTTCATCATAGCCGCTGAAAGGGCACATACATACGCCGAAGTCTACTCCATCCTTGCCGAGATATGCGGTCGTAGGCCTCCCCGGCGCCATCTGCATCCCCTCTTGGCGAAGGCAATGATCGCCCCCGTAGAGGCATTCAACAGGCTTGCGGGCAGGGAGAATTTCCTGTGGCACACCAGCACGGTGTCATCAGTGACGAGCGACCGGTCCTACAGCATAGGCAAGGCGAAGAGGGAGCTAGGCTTCACTCCCAAATACGACCTCAGGACGGGGCTCGCTGAGGCCGTGGAATGGTACCGCGCGAACGGGTACCTATAACTTCTCCTCGCATACCGTTATATTTCCGCTCAATGAATAATCTAATGTGGCTTCTCATGGATATTGTAAAAGTTCAAGGGAAGGACAAGAGGCATAAGGTCTTCGTTTACGCCCTCAGCACATGCGCCTGGTGCAAGAAGACAAAGAGGTTCCTGGAGGAGAATGGCGTCGAGTACGAATACGTCGACGTCGACAGATGCAACGCAGGCGACCTCGAGAAGATAAAATCCGAGATCTCATCCAAGGGCCTACCCCTGAGCTTCCCGTTGGTGATAATAGACGAAAAGACGTTCATAACCGGTTTCCGCGAGGACAAGATCAGCGAGGCGCTCAAGGCATGACGAGCATCCAGGAGACCAAACGGAGGGTCGAATCCGACGCGCGGTCAGGCGGATACTTCCTCAATCCCGACGAGGCGTTCATCAGGGACCTCCTTGACGGGCTCACCGTGAACGAGGAGCGCTACGGCTACCCCTCGTGCCCGTGCAGGGTCGGAACCGGAAACTTCGCCGTCGACAGGGACATCATCTGCCCCTGCGACTACCGGGACGCAGACGTTGCCGAGTACGGGGCGTGCTACTGCGCACTCTTCCTTAGGAAGGACGTCTTTGAGGGCAAAGCCAAGCTGGCACCAGTCCCTGAGAGGCGGCCCCGCGAGAAGTCCGAGCGGTCCATGTCGGCCTCCGTTGGCGGCGCCAAGGGCGCGCCGGATCACCCCGCGGAGGTTGAAGAAAAGGAGGACCTGGTCGCGATCGGCGAAGGAAAGATGAAGCTATACTACTGCAAGCAATGCGGATACGTCTGCTACCGGGAGGAGCCCCCCCTCATATGCCCTGTCTGCAAGGCCAAAAGGGACCTCTTCGCAGAGATCAGCCTGCAGGTGACCGCCAAAGGGTGACCTTTCCCCCCCATCTTTCTCTGCCAGCTAATATACCTCCATGCAATAGTCTTTAGCTGAAAAGATAACGAAGGCGATCTGTATGAGACGGGCTACTGTCTCCTTTGCCATGCTTCTGTTCCTGATTACCTCATCCGTATTCCTGCCTGTATCCTCAGGGGCTCCTGTATCCGGGTCCAGCAACGCAGCCTCACCGACCATCGATCCTGCTCTACTGTCGGCGGAGGGAGACTGCAGGGTCGTTGCCGTCGTCAAGGACCTTCCAATGGATGCGATACTCGCCGATCTGGACGGGCTCTTCCTGACCCTGCGCCTCTCGCCCGTGATCTTCGGCTGCCGATTCGCGACGGGGGTCTTGGCGTCGGGGGCATCTGAGGCGCTTGGCAGATGCATATCGCTGAGCTACATCGGATTGGATTCATCGCTCCACGGCGGCGCCTCCTTGAGTGATGCCATCACGATCTCGCGGCAGCAGAAGCCATCTTTTGAGGACCTATGCGCGGCGGTCAGCAGCCTGTCTACCTGCTCAAACAAGTCCTACGACGCCCTCTCAGGCGGCGCCTCGACGTCCATGGCCGAAGCCTCGTCGATCATCGGCTCAAGCGACGTGTGGGCTCTCGGCATAGATGGCTCAGGCATCACAATCGCCGTAATCGACACGGGGGTCGACTTCGCCTCGCCGGGCCTCGGCTACTGGAACGACTCGATGTCCAGGGACAGCAACGGCCTGCCCTCCTCCCTGGATGCAGACGCGCAGTGCATAGCCCTTACAAACATAACCTTGCAGTCATATTCAAGCGGCGGCAGGGCGTTCATCAGAACCGCTGGGCTAGACCCCGCGATCTACCTTTGGGGGTACGTCTACTCGTTCTCTGAGATCGCCGGCGAGGCGTTCCCCTCCAACATGGAGGTCACAGGCATAGTGCCTGCAGGGAGGCCCTGCCACTTCGGAGTCATGGTGCAGGTTGGCAACGGCAACATGGGGATGTCTGCAAATCTCTATCCCGTGCTGGTAGTCGATAAGGACGGCGACTCCGTCTTCGAGACCGCATATGTCGACCTCTCCTCCGCCTACTACCCCCAGAGTCCAGATTACAGCTTCTCCGACGAGCCCGCGCTCACGGTCTCTGGCAACATAGTCGCGGCAAGGGACTTTACGCATGATAAGATCTTCGACATCTCGGCCGGCTCGCTCGGGCGCTTCCTAGACGTCTGGGGCATGTCGCCGAACGCATGCGACCGGGGGGGCGTCCTGCTTCCCGTAGATCCCCAGGGGAACTATGCCAGCTTCATAGTTGATATGGATGGCCACGGGACCATGTGCGCAAACACCGCTGCCGCCAGAAACGTCACCCAGGCGACGGGCGTCAGCAACCCTTACTGGTTCCCCGGCGTGGCCCCTGGCGCAAGCATCATGGGCATAACCTCCCTCACAATGAGCGACATCATCGAAGGGGAGTTGTGGGCCTGCGGCTTTGACCTGCTCCCTGTCAACCTCACCTCCCGTGACGTTGAGTCATACGGCACCGTCTATGGCCTGTGGGCATACACCGGCGAGCACAGGGCCGACATCGTAAGCAACAGCTGGGGCATCTCCGAGTCGATGAGGGACCTCTACGGGTACCCATGGTACAGCATAATATGCTGCCTTCAGGACTGCCTCTCAATACCTGGCTATGTTGACCCGTCATACCCCGGCACCCTATTCCTGCAGTCCTCAGGGAACGGCGCCCCTGGCTACGGAACAGTCACTGACCCTGCATACTCCTTCCTTACCCTCACGGTCGGGGCGACCACCTCCCTCAACTTCAGCATGGACATGTACGGATTCGCCGGGGGATATGCCGACGAGGTCATACCGTGGAGCGGCCGCGGGCCAACCCCCGCGGGGTACGTCAAACCCGACGTCGTCAACGTCGGCATGGGCGGATACGTCCCAACAGAGGTGAACTACGGCCGCATGAGCGGAGTCAAGGCATATGCTCTGTTCAGCGGCACCTCCATGTCCTGCCCCATGACCGCAGGCGCTGCCGCACTGGTCGCACAGGCTTACCTCTCCGCGAACGACGAGGCGCCCGACCCGATGACCGTGAAGTCTATCCTGAAGTCCTCTGCTACGGACCTCGGCTACGACGCATTCCTTCAGGGGTCAGGAAGGGTGGACTGCGCCGGCGCCGTCGGGCTCGCCATGGGGACCGCGGGGATCCTGCTGGAATCCAGCGCCTCTTATGCTAACATCGTACATTACCTCTCTCAGACATGGGCATTCTCGAATGCCTCCCTCTGCGAGACCCCATCGGCACCCTTTCAGGGCTCCCTCTCTGACTCCTCGTGGTTTGCTGGCTACGTTGCGCCTGGATCAAGCTCCAGCGCCACGCTGATATTGTCGAATCCTACCAGCTTGCAGTGCGAGGTCGAAGTAGAGCCGCAATGCTACTCCCTCCTCGAAGGGGGCCGCTTCTCCCTGAACGGCAGCACGGGGGACTTGCCAGAAGAATGGCGCACCAACCCAGAGTACGGTTTCGGCGTCGGCACCATTGTATGTCTGCCATCAAACGGCATATCCATCCCAGGCAGCGCTGACCTGATGACCATCCAGCTGAGCTATCCGTTTACCTGCTTTGATGACGACGGCGACTATTTGGCCGAACGCCGCATCATGGTCTTCATCTTGGATTGGATCGACTGCAACTCCGACGGCAAGTGCACCCCTGATGAGTGCTGGCTCGTAACTTATGGCGAGAACATCGGTAGCAGCATTCCGGCCACAGTCTCTCTCCCGTCGAGCAAGTTCCAAGGCCAGCCCGTGATCCTCGTTTCACAGGCAACCGGTCCATCACCTGTGCCTTATCAAATCCAGGTGCGGTTCTGGTCGAGGTCTGACTGGAGCTGGATCTCTTTGAGCCCGAGCCTTGCCGAAGTCGCCCCTCGGGGCACGCTGGCGGTCACTGCAACGCTGGCAGTCCCGTCATCCGCCACGCAGGGGGTCTACGAAGGGCTCATCTTGGCGAGCTACTCTGGCGAGGGGTCCGACGCACGCACGGTGGCATTCCCCGTCTCCGTCGCTGTAACCCAGGTCATAGATGGAAATTCGCTGGTCGTCCCGATCACCCCCGAGTCGAGGGAGGCGCTCCTCTACGATCCGTATTCTGTGGAGGGGCTCTTCGACTGGAGCTGGCGCTACGAAAGCGGCGATTGGAAGACCTGGCTGGTGGAGCTGCCCCCGGATCCGGAGATCATCGCCGCATTCGTCATCTGCAACTGGAGCGGCGAATGGACCGACATCGACCTCTTCAGCATCAACTCCTCGTGGTTGATATGGGATGCGACGGACACCCCTGACAACTCGAACTATTTGTACAACGGAATATTTCGCCGGGAGACAAGGGACGGGGGCACCTATGAATGGGTCTCCCTGTCACCAGAGGCTGGGGTCCATACCGTCCTGCTGCACAACGTGCTCTTCAACGGCGACCCCAGCGAAGCCGTAGAGGGGACTCTCTCGCTGGTGAAGCTGAGCGGGCTGCAGCATCCCATAGCGTTGCGCGGCGGATCTTACGCCTCCCTGCCGGTCAACCTCTCGACGGGCTTCGCCCTCACCGGCCTCAGCGCCACGCTCTCCAAAGTCGGCGCCCTCCCGGCTGGCGTCGGTTACTCCATCACGCCGTCTAGGGTCGACGCGATAAACGCGACTGCTGAAGCCAGCTTCACTCTGAGCATCTCCGTTCCATCGGGCGCTGAGGAGGGCTCCTACTCGCTTAAACTGACTCTCGACTCCGACCAGTTCGCGCTATTTCCCGAACTCCCGTCAGTCACCATCGACTTGGTCATCGACAACACGCCGCCGGCCCTCTCCCTCTCCTCGCCGATCAACGGCTCCATCCTTCCCGACGCCCTCCTGCCTATACTGGTCAACTTCACCGATGCCGGATCCGGGACGAACCCATCCACGGCGGTTCTGACCATTGACGGGGTCGGCGTCACCAACTCTTCGACATTGACCGACGCGTCTGTCCTTTACGTTCCCGAATCGCCATTGGCCGACGGCCAGCACTCCGTCTCGCTCCAGGTCTCTGACAACGCCGGCAACACCGCCACAGCCAGCTGGAGCTTCACCGTCGACACCACCCCTCCAGATGTGGCAGGATTATCCCCCGCGCCCGCTTCCTTCATCAACAGCACCATGGGCATCATCATGGCCGAATGCTCAGACGCCGTATCCGGCATAAATCCCGACTCGCTGTCGCTGCTGGTCGATTCAGCTGACACGGGCGCGCTCTTCGACTCCTCCTGTGGCTGCGTGCTCTGCCCATTTGCGGGCCTCGCCCCCGGCCAGCACTCCGTCTCGCTCCAGGTCTCTGACAACGCCGGCAACACCGCCACAGCCAGCT
>MAGS01000028.1 GCA_001717005.1 Candidatus Methanomethylicus mesodigestus
GAGTTAGGGGAACATTTATAGTATAACTAATTGTGCCAGAATAACTCAAACAGTGGTTAGAATGGAGCTTGATCTTCGCGGGCTATATTGCCCAATCCCTGTATTCAGGGCGAGGGAAGAGATATCCAACGTGGGCGTTGGCGAGGAGCTGGTCATCGTAGCGGATGATCCCGCGGCTGAAGAGGATTTGAGGAGATGGGCGAAGAGGGCGGGGCATGAGGTGACAGGCTCCCAAAAAGAGGGGGACGAGTTGACGATAAGGATAAGGAGGATGAGATGATGGAAGACAGGAAAAGGAAGAAGATGCTTTATGTACAGACGTCAGGGATAGATGCCCCTGAGAGGCTCTATGCCCCATTCATATTGGCCATGACCGCAAAGGCGATGGAGATGGATGCGGCGGTGTATTTCCTGATCAGGGGGATAACAGTCATCAAGAAGGGGGAGGCGGCGAAGATCAAGATCGGCAGCTTCCCATCGCTTAAGGATGTAATGGATCAGGCAGTCGATGCGGGCGTTGAGCTGTATGCTTGCGCCCAGAGCTGTGAGCTCATGAACATGCCGAAGGGGGACCTGGAAAGCCGTGTCAAGGTTGCGGGAGCTGCAACACTCAACGATTTAGTGGTCGAGTCTGACGGGGTAATGTACTTCTGAAGGAGTGTAAATCATGTCCCAAGAAAGAGTGAGCTATCTGGATAATGCTTCCTATTCGCCCATGGATCCAAGGGTTCTGGAGGCGATGCTGCCATTCTTCAAGGAAAGTTATGGCAACCCGTCTTCGCCTCACGCCAAGGGCTCGGAGATGAAGGCTGCACTTGAGGGCGCACGCTCGAAGGTGGCGTCGCTTGTTGGTGCCGAGCGTCCGGCCGAGATAATATTCACGTCGGGGGCCACCGAGGGGATAAACACCGCGCTCAGGGGCGTGGCGGCACGGAACAGAGACAGGGGGAACCACATAGTTGCGTCAGCGATAGAGCACGTCTCGGTCAGGAATGTGCTAAAGTACCTTTCAAAGAACGGATTTGAGGTAACCTATGTCCCGGTGGATAGCAATGGGATCGTGGATGTCGATGCTGTTAGGAGGGCGGTCACTGAGAAGACCGTGCTCGTGACGGTGATGTATGCGAACAACGAGGTTGGAACGATCCAGCCAATCAAGGAAATTGCTGAGATTGCCCATTCCAAGAAGGCATACTTCCACACCGATGCCACCGCGGCCGCGGGGAAGATTCCGATAGACGTGGTAAGAGAGGGGATAGACCTCATGACGGTGTCATCAGGGGATATGGGAGGACCCTACGGCGTCGGAGCGCTATATGTGAAGAGGGGGACCAGGATGGAGCCCCTGATCATAGGAGGGGGGCAGGAGGGCGGCCTGAGATCGGGGACCGAGAACGTTGCAGGCATCGCAGGCATGGGCATGGCGGCGGAGCTTGCCAAGGCAGAGATGGAGGTGGAGGGGAGGAGGCTCTCAGAGATTCGGGACGGCATAATAAGCAGGGTATTGAAGGGTATCCCGCACGCATTCCTCAACGGCCATCCGACAAGGAGGCTGCCGGGCAACGTCAACCTGCGGTTCAGCTTCATAGAGGGGGAATCGCTGGTGCTGTCCCTTGACATGGAGGGGATAGAGGTTTCAAGCGGCTCCGCGTGCAGCTCGAAGACGCTCGAGCCGTCGCATGTGCTCATAGCGATGGGAATTGATCATGCGGAGGCGCAGGGATCTTTGCTGATTAGCCTTGGCCGCAGGACGACCAAAGAAGACGGCATAAGGCTCACGGATGCGCTGCCCAATATAGTTAAAGGGCTGAGGGAGATGTCTCCTATAGCACCACCAGAGGTGAGATGACATGTATAGCCAGAAGGTCATGGATCATTTCAGGCATCCCAGAAACGTTGGCGAGATCAAGGACGCAGACGGCATTGGCAAGGTAGGGAACCCGGTCTGCGGGGACCTGATGTGGATATTCATAAAGGTCAAGGACAACAAGCTCGTTGATGTCAAATTCAAGACATTCGGGTGCGGCGCGGCCATCGCGACCAGCAGCATGATAACAGAGATCGCAATCGGGAAGACGATCGAGGAGGCGTTGAGGATAACGAGGCAGAACGTTGCAGATGCCCTCGACGGGTTGCCCCCGATCAAGATGCACTGCTCAAACTTGGCGGCGGATGGCTTGAAGGCAGCAATCCTAGACTATATGAAGAAGAACAACATAACGCCGCCGGACTGGGTCAAGATAGAGCCAGAGCACGAAGAGAAGTGCGACGTCTGAAGGCAGTTATCCTTAGTCTTTATTTTTTTTATAATAAAACAAAAAAAGGAAAAGTAGGGGAGTTACCGAGGGTCGTCCGCGAATTTGTTTGCCTCCTCAAGGCTCATCTTCTTGAAGGTGGTGCCGTATGCGATGCCCACTTCGACCGGGCTGTTGCTCTCCTCCGCCTTGGAAAGCGCCTTCATGGCCAGTTCTATTGCGCCCTTTATCGTCAAGTCCGGCTTGTATTCGGCCCTGAGCACTTCGGTCGCGTCTTCGCTGTTCCTGCCTATGGCCATCGCCTTTCCGCTCAGGATGAGACCGCGGGGATCGAGCGTGTAGAGGTGCTTGCCTACCAGATCGGATCCAACCATGATTAGCGCCGCGCCAAGCGGCCTGACGCCGCCATACCTCGTGAACTCGTACATGAATTTGCCAAGATGGTTCACGACGCTCTTGACGTCCATTGGGTCCTCGAAGACAAGCCGGTGCCGCTGCGTCTCGACCCTTGCCTGATCTATTAGGAGGTGTATGTCTCCGGTGAAGCCTGCGCCTGCCGCCCCGATGTTCTCATCGATCATGTGTATCTTCTCGACCGAATCGAGGAGCGGATCGGTCTCCTTGGTCCGGGCAACCATCACGGCGAAGTCATTTCCGCGTATTGCGACCACCGGCGAGCCGTATTTCACAGCTTCAGAAGCGTACTCTACCTGGAGCAGCCGACCGTCCGGCGTGTACATCACGTAGCCGCGCCCGTACTCTCCGTCCCTGGGCGACATCATTGCGGAACACCTCTAATGTCCTTCAGTTCAGAGCCATTCTTCGTGATTTTGAGAACTTGGACTCCGTTCCCCGAGCCGGGGTCACGTTCCATTGCAGACTTGACCGCCCTCGCGGCGATCTCGGCGCCTTCATTTGTCGACAGCCCTGCGCGGTACGTGGCTTCCAAGACGCCGTATGCCATCGGAGAGCCCGAGCCTGATGAGGTGTAGTCCTCCTCCGTTACGGCGCCGCTTATATCCGCCTCGAATACCTGCGAGCCGGTCTCGTCGACTCCGGCCACCAACATCTCAGTGATGTATGGGGCATAGCTCCTCATCCCAGAGTAGAGCATGTTGGAGAGCATCTTGGCGACCTCCTTGACTGTGAGCGGGAATCCCCTGTCGAACTCGATCAGTTTGGCCTCGGCCTTCACCAGGTTGATGAGGTAGTTTGCATCGGAGAGCTGCCCGGCAATCGCTACGGCCTTCCTGGCATCAATGGGATAGATCTTCTTTACGCCTTTGGAGCCGATCATGCCGCCCTTGGTTGCCCGCCTGTCGGATGCAAGGACGACGCCGTCGGCGCATTTAAGCGCGACAATGGTTGTCATTCAATCCACCACACTTAGAATAACCTCTGATAAACATATTATTGACGAGGCTTTAAAAAACCGAGTCACAGAAGAGGAGGGTCAGTTGAAGCTGCCCAGCTTCTTCAGGTAGAGCGTGTTAACTATCTTTACAAATAGCTTCGTGGCGACATCCCTGGCCCTGCATTCCTCGTTTGGGGGGAAGGAGATGAGAGAGACCTCGAACTTGCCATTGTCGAACCCGACCTGAACCTGGATCTCGCCGTCATCAGTGACCCATTTCAGGTCAATGTGCTCACCAATGGGCGAACTGCCAAGCCACCGCATTCCGCTGAACCACTTGCCCTTGAGCATGGTTGCCACGGAGGCTGCGTCCAGACCGCCCGGCAGATAGGATGACCCGACAACGGTTTTTGTGGGGGCGGACTCGGAGGCGCCTATCAGCTTAAGGCCCTTCTTGGTGATGGCGTAGCCGCTCTCGAATTTGCCTACCAGGCCCTGCGAGGAGAGCCGGTTCAGGCTCCTCGATAGCTTCTCCTGATGCACCTGCAAGCTCCTCTTGATGCCCTGGAAGCTGAAGTTCGTATCAGCGCTGGACGCCATCATCTGGAGGACGCGCCCGTCCACCTCGCCAAGACCGTATGAATCGCTATAGCCCAATGGTTCTCCCCCAATATATTTTATTGCGTTATATTTGAGTGCGTAATATATAGGCTTTGCGATGCGGATCTGCCATAAAAAGGAGGGTATATTATCAGGTTTGGACCCTCATGTATAGGACCAGAGATGAAGATAATCCCGATAACGATCCCGTTTCCTGCCGCGTTCGGCCTGGGCAAGCCTGCCAACTGCTACGTCATAAAGGACGACCAGACGCTGTTGATAGATACAGGCTGGGACAGCCCGGAGAACAGAGTGGCGCTGAAGAAGGCCCTCGAATCGATTGATGCATGGCCGCCGGAGACGATACTGCTCACCCATGGCCACATAGACCATTTCGGGCTTGGGGGATATCTGCAGCAGCTCACGGGGGCGGAGATAATGGTCCATAAAGAGGATGCGCACATGCTCGACGATTATGAGGAGGACCTGGTGAGATGGTACGACAAGGTGATGACCGATGCCATCGAGGGGGGATTCGAAACAGATGGGCTGGAGGATGTTCGATCAAAGCTGCTCCTGGCGTCAAAGGCCATGCTGAAACCGGTCAGCTTCACAGCGTTTGAGGATCTGAAGATAGAGCTCAAAGGGGGGACCCTCAAGTCCATGGGCGTGCCCGGGCACACGCCGGGGAGCGTGGCATACACGATAAGGGAAGAGGCGTTCAGCGGGGATGCGGCGATAGAGAATACCGTGAATGTCGAAGACCTCAAACAGGAGTTCCTCTCCCTGCAGAAGCTAAAGGTCTTCAAGAACATCTATCCCGGGCACGACAGGATGCCGTTGAGCAGGCAGGACATCGAGGCGCTTGAGGCGCATTTTGTCGACAGGCTCGATGACGTGCTGGGCGCCTGCCGCGACGGGGCTACCCTGAGGCAGATAGTCGATAGGATGTATTTCGCTATGGCCCAAGAGCAGAACGTCATAAAGATGATATTCCCAATAAAGCAGACGTTGGCATATCTGCATTACCTTGAGGGCGAGGGCGCGGCCGGCAAGAAGGAGGGGAGATGGTTCGCGTTCAGGGAAAGGCTATGAGAGCGCCACATCCTTAGTTAGTGAGAGCATCGTTCTCTATCAAGGGTATCATTTTGTTCTATAAATTTAAATGCCAGCGTCATATTATTCAAAGACTGTGGCTATAAATGGACAGCGTAGACATGAAGCTGCTTGGGCTTCTTCAAGAAGACTCGAGGATGTCCTACACCGATCTTGCCAAATCTGTCGGGATTTCAGAGACCGCAATAAGAAGACGGATTAAGAAGCTCATCGACGAGAAGGTAATCGAGAAGTTCACCGTCAAATTGAATCCTGACAAGATAGGGAAGCCGATCACGGCATTCGTTGGCGTTGATGTCGGCGGTGAGATAGGCCCGGTGGCTGGTTCGGAGCTGCTTAACAGAAAGGAGATCTCTGAGCTCTATACGATAACAGGCGATTTTGACATAATAATGAAGGTTTCCTGCGACAGCGTCAAGGAACTCGAGAGGACGATAGAGTTCACCAGGGGAATGGACTTCACCCACAAAACCAAGACATACGTTGTCCTGAACAGGCTGAAAGAGACCGAAGCACCTCTTTAGAGGGATAAAAATTGGACATAGACGATACAGATATAATAATCCTGAAAGAACTGCAGGAAGATTTTACGACAAGCTATAGGGATATCGCAAAGAAGCTGGGCCTGTCGGTCGGGACGGTCCACAACAGGGTCAAGAAGCTAAAGGAGATAGGGGTCATAAAGAGCTTTGCGGCAGTCCTCGATGCGGAGAAGCTCGGGTTTGAACTTACGGCGGTTTTGCTCATTCAGGTCGAGGGCGGGGACATAATCGAAGTTGAGAGGGCCATAGCGAAATCAAAATCGGTTGTGGCGGTCTATGACACGACTGGAGAGTTCGACATAATAGCAATCGCCAAATTCAGGTCCCGGGACGATCTGAATACCTTCATCAAGGAGACGCTCAAGATGGGGGCAATCAAGAGGACAGTTACAAGCATTGCGCTGAACGTTGTGAAAGAGGAGAACCGGCTAAACCTCAGATGACGCCCTTGATCAGGATGGCCGAGCGGTAAGGTCTTCCGAACAAAGAAGCGAGCAGTGTGTGCGCCGGCGGACGGGCTTTGGATCCGGGCATCAGGACGGGGAGGCATTGGTGGCGCCCGCATTCAGGCGTCGTTCGCCCCATCTTGCCATTTGGGCAGCAACCGCTACTGCTGAAGAGACCGTTTCGAAGACAGGCAGACCCAGGCGCACAAAACGCCTTGTGCTCTCGTTCTGCGGCGGCCCCAGCAGGTCCACAATAAAGACGGGGGTCGAGTGGCTCCGGATTAGCGACGCTATGGCATCGGCGTATTCGACCTCCTTTGAAGTGATCGATGGGACGGCGATTGTGCCTACGACGCCATATCCTATGAGGAACACCATGCCACAAGTGCCCCGCTTCAGCATGGCCTCAAGCATGCGATAGTATGATTCGGGGTTTGGGGAGGCAACCATGTCTACAGGATTCCTCCTTGACCAGTAGGGCGGCAGCATGGCGTCGCCGATGGAGAGCGGCTCCTCGGGCAGGGGCGCCAGAGTCAGCCCGGCGAGTTCTACAAGGTCTGCGCACTCGACCGCCCAGCCGCCTCCGACAGATAAGATCAGGCACGAGCGGCTCTTCGGCAGGGGAAGGGCGGCGAAAGAGGTTGCCAGCATGAATAGCTCCTCCGTCCCCCTGCTGCGAACCACGCCGAACTGCTTGAAGATGCCGTCGATGACGCCGTCCTCGACCGCGAGGGCGCCGGTGTGCGACATCGCAGTCTTTGCCCCCGAGGAGGTCACGCCCACCTTCATGGCAATTATCGGCTTCTTACCGGCTGACGAGCGCAGGGACCCGACAAACGACTCGCCGTCTCTGACCGATTCGATGTAGAGCGCGATCACGTCGGTGGATGGGTCCGAAGCCAGATAGCCGAGGATCTCAGGCAGAGATACGTCCGATTCGTTGCCAATGCTTATGAACTTGCTGAAGCCGATGCCCTTCATCTTGGCCCAAGCGAGCATGGCGATTCCTATCGCCCCGCTCTGCGATATGAAGGATATGCTGCCAGCCGTGGGCACCGACGAGGTGAAGGTTGCGGTCATGCTTTTGTGCGCGTTGTATACGCCCATGCAGTTCGGACCGATTATGCGGACGCCGTACTGCGCGGCTATCCGTTTCAACTCGTTCTCGAGCGCCCTCCCGCCTTCCCCTGCCTCCCTGAAGCCGGATGTGATTATTATGACGAAGGGTATGCGCTTCTCCCCGCACTCCCTGACGGCGCCCGGCACAAGCGGGGCGGGGATGACTATGATTGCGAGGTCCACCTCGCAGGGTATGTCGGTTACGCTCTTGTGGCACCCGATCCCCAAGATCGAATCTGCCTTGGGGTTGACGGGGAATATTCCGCCGCTGAAACCTCCATCGATCAAGTTCTTCAGGATGGCATGGCCCCAAGAAGAGGCGTCCCTCGAGGCACCTATAATCGCAACGTTATGGGGGGAGAAGAGGCGGTCAAACATCCCGATCACCGGAAGAGGCGGGCGTTGATCGTAACCCGATCGATGGCACGTCACCTGATTTTTCGCGGCGATCGGATAAAAGCTTTCAGTATCGAGGGCATTGAAGCAGGGCGGCAGATTCACCCGACCAGATGCCTCAGGACCTCATAGACCTTCGCAGAGTACTCCTTCCTTATGAAGGCGACATTGTCTACGCTGTTCCTGAAGGCGAGGTGGATCGTCCGCGGCGTCGGGTAATCGACGTCCACGCCGTCCCTGAATGCGTCCCTTAGGCTCTCCAGGAGCAGGCTTATCAGATCGTCCGTCAGCGTGCGGCTTCGCCTCTTCAACTCGAATGAGAGCACGTCCCCGACATTCGGATTGATTTCGCTTATCAGGTTTATTGCCGAGTTGAAGATCGGGGTCAGCCGGTTTTCGATCTCCCAGAGCTCAAGGGACCCCTTGTTGCCATTCGCAGGCATAGCGGCGGAGAGAATTTGTGAGGCGACCGACTCGGAGGCGGAATACAAGATCTTGTCTACTTCGATCCGTACGAGCGAGTTGCGGCGACGGCTGAACTGTTTCTTTGACAAGGACCAGCGCTCCACAGAAGATAAGGGCTCATCCTCTTGAAAAATATTCCTAATGTGGTGGCGCACAGGGACATGGGTTGGAGAGGGAGAAGGTATAATTTGCTTGAGAGTGAACTGTATACAGGGGTGAGCGATGTGCCAAGGAAGATTATACTGAAGGTGAAGAGGTCGGGCAGAATGATCTTCGACGCTCAGAACGTCACGAGCAACCTGGGCATAAAGGAGATGATGGAGATTGTGTTTACGAATGCGGAGTCCTACAAGGAGATCGCGTCCGTCCTGCTGGAATGGATAAAGACCAAGAGCGATCAAGAGAACAGGGGCAAGGCGAGGTGGGTAACCACCAGCGAGCTTTCCGGCTACATTGATGAGAGGCTCATGAGGCGGAGGCGGAGTGCGACGTATTCTGTGATAAAGAATTACCTGATCCCCCTGGGCATACTCGAGTATAGGCCGTCAGAGTCGAAATACCTCCTGAGCAGGGATTTTGCAGGGGCGCTGAAGAGGCTTGCCGAGGCATACACGAAGTGGACCACGTGAAAGAATATATAGCGATCGAGTTCGAATGGAAGCGGGGGCACTCAAGTGGGATGCGAGAACCCGAAGTGGGCAGGCATCGGCTCTAAGTACGCCCATCTGACCTCAGTCCATCCATGTTTCGGCATCAAGGCGCACTTCAAGGCGGCGAGGATCCACCTGCCGGTCGCCCCAAGATGCAACATACAGTGCAACTACTGCACGCGCAAGATAGACAAGTGCGAGCACAGGCCGGGGGTCGCTGCGTGCCTGATGGATGAGGGGGCGGCGGTCTCGAGGCTACGTGCCGAGATGAAGAGTAACCCGAACCTGAAGGTGGTCGGCATCGCGGGCCCGGGGGACGCGCTTGCGAACGAGGCGACCTTCAGGACGCTTGAGGCGGCGGTCAAGAATTGGCCGGACCTTGTGGCATGCCTTTCTACGAACGGCCTGCTGGCGGAGGAGTCGGCGGAGAGGCTCAGCAAGATCGGGGTGAAGACGGTTACCATGACGATCAATGCGATCGATCCGGAGGTGGGGGCCAAGATCTACGAGTGGGTCAGCTACCGGGGAAAAGTTTACAGGGGGGCAGAGGGGGCCAAGCTGCTCATAGAGAAGCAGCTGAAGGGCGTGGAAGAGCTCGTCAAGAATGGGATAGTCGTCAGGGTGAACACCGTGCTAATCCCCGGGGTGAATGCCGGCGAGGTGCCCAGGGTGGCGGAGGAGGTGGCCAAGAGGGGTGCGAGCCTCATGAACATAATCCCACTCATCCCGATCCATAAATTCAGCGGCAGCCGCGCGCCCACCTGCGAGGAGATCGAGGGTGCGCGGAAGGTGGCGGAACGGTTCCTGCCGCAGTTCAGGCTGTGCAAGCAGTGCAGGGCCGATGCGTGCGGCGTGCCCGGCTTCGAGAAGGTGCGAGCCGAATCGTCGGAGTACTTCCACGGATGAGCGGCTAGCGCCTCACGAGCGACCGGAGGTCTGCAGCGCGCATATACTTCTCCCTGCCCATGTGCCTTACCTTCATCGATGCCTCCTTGTTCAATATGAGCGAGGTGGACTGGGCCAGGGGTATCTCGACATTATGGGGGGATTCCTGCGACATGGCAGGCTGCATGAGGTCGATCTTTTCGCCGACGGCCGGTATGACGACTCGGCCGGCGTACTGCTGAACGGACTCCGCCAACGCGTTCAGGCTGGATTCTTCGCCATGCACGAGGACCAGAAGCTCAGGCTTCAGCTTTGAGATATAGTTGCACAGCTCGTTGTGCATTGCGTGGCTGGAGAGGTCAAAGTGAGCCACGTTGCAGCTGACGCGGACGCCCACCTCGTCCTTTGAGATCATGTCGCGCAGCAAGAAGTCGCGCGTCCCATCGAGGAGGCCGGCCCCGGTCGTGCCCGCCGCCATGTGCCCGCATAGGGCGATGAGATTCTTCTCGGAGGAGGCCATCCGCATCATGTGCCAGACGCTCCACCCGCCCCGCAGCATGCCCGAGGGCGCCATGATTATGCAGGGGCCTTCCTTGCGGTGCAGCTGCTTCCGCTCGGTGAGCCCCTTGAAGATCCGCAGGGCATCCCACCTGAAGGGGTTGATATTGTTGAAGATGAAGGCCCGCCGCACCTTGTCGTCCATGTAGATGAGGAACTGCTCGTATACCCTCAGGGTCTCTATCGCCATGCCCTCAAGGTATACGTCGACATTCGGGAGGCTGTTCCAGCTATCCTTGATTATCTTCAGTATCTCATGCGTCTTGCCGACTGAGAACGTCGGTATCAGGACCTTCCCGCCGCCCTCGAGAGCCGCCCTTATCTTCGACAGGAGTTCCTTTTCGGTCTCCGCCCGGCTCTTCCTGTTCTTGCCACCGTACGTCCCTTCGCATATCAGGACGTCCGGATTCGTAAGATCTTCAGTCCTCCAGTACCGCAGGTGGTTGGATGATGTGCCGAGATCGCCGGAGTACAGCACGCGGTAGTTGTTGTTGATGATCTCGGTCATCGTGGAGCCGAGGATGTGCCCGGCGTTGTGGAAGTTGACCCTGATCGAGTTGAGCTTGAATACCTCGTGGTAGGTCGTGGGGACTGCGAGCTTCATGAGGATCTTGTGCATCTCCTTCGAGGACCAGAGGCGCTGATCCTTGGTCCACTCGCGCTCCATTATCGAGAGCTCGTCCTGCCACAGCAGGTTCAGCAGTGCCAGCGTGGGCAGCGTCATGTAGACCTTCCCGTCGAACCCGTGGCGCAACAGCTCTGGAATGGCGCCGGTGTGGTCCAGGTGGGCATGGGATACGAAGACGCCGTCAAGGTGCTCTATGCTGGTCTGCGACAGGTCCGGCAGAGACGCGCGCCCCTCGGCGGCAGGATTTATGCCGCAGTCCAAGAGGAAATGGTGGCCGTTGATATCAAGTTGGAGGCATGACCTTCCCACTTCCCTGCCTCCCCCAAGCACTTTGAGCTGGGGCATCAATTCAACCTCTATGCTAGATAGACTATCGCGGTTGGAAATTTTAAAGCTTTTTATGAAAAAAAATCGACTAGACTTCGGTTCTATTACAGGATGGGGCATGATTTCCACCGAAAAACATGAGTTGATGAGGATTTAAGGGGCTGAAGGATGCGGATCAAGACATTCGATCGGTCAAAAGAGCATCCTTTCATTAAGCCATACGGGATTTACAGTCATGAAAAACAGGATTCCTGCCCCTCGAAGCCCGGTATGTGGATTTATAACACGCATAACCAGTACTTATGGGGGCGAACTGATTGGAGGGCTTCGTCAAGGAGTTGTCTGACGCCAGCATCGACGAGTTCGTAGGGGCTGCCGAGCAGCCCGTGGTCGTCAAGTTTTGGGACCCTTGGTGCAGCGTCTGCACTGAGATGGCGCCCGTCTTTGAGGGGATAGCCAAGAAGCATCATGGAAAGGCGATCTTTGCAGGCCTGAACATGAGGGAGAACCCGAGGGCGGCAAAGGATCTCGAGGTCTACATCACGCCGTCATTCATCCTCTTTAGGGGCGGGAAGGAGATAGGCAGGGCAGGGGGGCTGCTCAGCCAGGAAGAGCTCGAGGAGGAGATCAGGCGCCATTTATAAGGGTTTGAGAAAATCTATAGGCTAGATTAGACAATTTTCAGCAGGTGCGCGTTCTTGATAAGAGCGGTTGCTACGGATGTCGATGGGACCATAACAGACAGCAACTCGATCATGAATCTTGCTGCGGTCGATGCGATCAGGGACCTCGAGAGCAGGGGCATAATGGTTATGCTCTGCTCCGGCAATGCGTTGTGCGTGCTGAAGGCCCTTGCAAGGTACATCGGTTGCACGGGGCCCGCGATCGCAGAGAACGGGGCAGTGATCGAGTACAGGGGCAAGCTTAAGATCATCGGAGAGAGGGGCCTGGCACAGAGGGCGGTATGCTGCCTGAAGGAGGAGTTCGGGGAGAGCATCAAGGAGACATGGTCGAACAAGTACAGGTATGTCGACGCAGCCATAATGCGGACCATCGACTTGAAGGATGTGGAGGGTGCGGTAAGCAGAATCCAGGGCGTCAAGGTCATCGACAGCGGGTTTGCGTACCACATCATTGACCGCAACGTGGACAAAGGCAAGGGGCTCCAGTGCGCAGCCAAGTGGGCAGGGATCGACCCGAAGGAGATTGCCGGAGTCGGGGACAGCACGACGGACTGCGAACTTCTCCGAACTGCGGCATACAGATACGCGGTAGCGAACGCCGCCCCGGAGCTGAAGGAGGTGGCCGAGATGGTCGCTGACAAGCAGTATGGCGATGGCTTTGCGGAGATAGCCAAGGCCATAATTGCCAAGAGCGGGGCGCGCATGTGAGCAGCTAGGCGCAGGGATTGAGATGAGCGGGACCGCCAGCAGAGACGCAATGGACGCCTATGATTGCATTGCCCAAGATTTCAAAGCGGCCAGGAGGAGGGCCTGGCCATCCATCAAAGAGATCGGCAACTGCGCGGGGATGACCGTGCTCGACCTCGGCGCGGGCGCAGGCAGGAATGCGGTGGCCCTGGCGGAGGCTGATGCCGCGCTGGTGGTAGCCGCAGACATATCGATAGGGATGCTGAAGGGCCTGGTGTCGGAGGGCAGACATCTAGACAAGATAATGCCCGTACTGTGCGATGCGATGGCGCTGCCGTTCAGGGAGGGCGCATTCGATGCGGCGGTCTGCATAGCGATGATACACCACGTTGCAGGCAGGGAGAACAGGAGGAGGGCATTGAGGGAGACCCAAACCGTCGTGAAGGAGGGCGGGATCGTCTTGGTCACTGCCTGGGCGAGGCTGCAGGGCAGGTTTGCAAAGCAGCTGCCTTCCATGCTCCTCGCGCGGGGGAGGGGGGGAGAGTGCGGGGACGCCGCGATACCATGGGGCAACAAGGCGACGAGGTTCTACCATCTTTACACCAAGGGAGAGCTCGCGTCGGACCTCGCCGAGGCGGGGTTCAAACTCGAGAGGGTCCATGGCGAGAGGATCAGAGCAAAGTTTCTTGCCGAGAACTGGGTGGCAGTTGGAAGGAAGGGCTGAGGAAGGGTGAGCGGGAGACCTCGAACAGAACCCTGCCCTGACGGGAGCAGGGGCGGGCGCAGCGAAGATGCGCAGAGGATTTTGGCGAGGCGGATCATCGAGAGGATGAAACGCTGCGACCTGCAGAGGCAGGATCTGGCCAAGGTCAAGTATGAACTGGCCAAGGAGGAGGGGCTCCGGGACCTCCCGAAGAACCACGAGATACTGAAATATCTCCAGAAGGGGGAGGAGCACCTCATCGGGGTACTCAGGGGCAAGGACGTGAGGTCTGCCTCGGGGATATACACAGTGGCAGTCATGACCAAGCCTACCAGGTGCCCGAAGGATTCGCCGTGCGCCTACTGCCCGGGCGGCACAGATAGCGGGACGCCGCAGAGCTACCTTGGCAACGAACCCGCGCTGATGAGGGGGCTGCAGGCCAACTTCGATCCGTACCTGCAGGTGAAGCTCAGGCTCGGCCAGTATGCGACCATAGGCCATCGCCCATCAAAGGTCCAGCTGATCATAATGGGGGGGACGTTCCCAGCCACGGACCTTGACTACCAGGAGTGGTTCGTGACGAGGTGCCTACAGGCAATGAACGGCCGCCGCGGTGGCGATGCCCAAGGATGGCAGCATCTTGAGGAGGCACAGAGCAGGAACGAGAGCAGCAGCGTGCGCTGCATAGGCATAACGATGGAGACCAGGCCGGACTGGGCGGGGGCGGCCCAAGTAGACAGGATGATAAGGATGGGGGCAACCCTCGTCGAGGTCGGGGTCCAGACCCTTGATGATGCGATACTCGAGGGGATGAACAGGGGATGCGGGCTGAAGCAGATCGTTGATGCGACAAGGGTGATCAGGGACAGCGGGCTGAAGGTGGGCTACCACATAATGCCCGGCCTTCCGGGCGCCAGCCGCGAGCATGACCTGGAGACGCTGAGGACGGTCTTCGAGGACGAGAGGTTCAGGCCGGACTACCTGAAGATATACCCCACGCTGGTGATAGGAGGGACAGAGCTGCACCGGCTCTGGAAGGAGGGGAAGTACGAGCCGCTCTCATGCGAGGACGCCATAGACCTCATTGCGACGGCCCAGCAGGGGTTCCCGGAGTGGGTGAGGGTCGCCAGGATCCAGCGCGATGTGCCGGCGGGCATAATCGAAGGGGGCGTCAGGAGGAGCAACCTGAGGGAGCTCGTCGACAGGGAGGCGAAGAGGAGGGGGACGGGGTGCAGATGCATAAGGTGCAGGGAGGTGGGCCTAGCCAAGATGAGGGGGGCGAATCTGGAGGCGGTCCGCCCGGAGGTTGCGGTGAGGACATACAAGGCGGGCGGCGGGACAGAGGAGTTCATAGCCGCGGAGGATGCCAAAGAGGACCTGCTCGTCGGATTTTTGAGGCTGAGGATCCCATCCAAGGAGGCGCACAGGCCAGAGGTGCAGGAGGCGGCAGTCGTGAGGGAGCTGCACATCTACGGCCAGCAGGCACCGGTTGGCGGGCAGGGGAGAGACGGCTTCCAGCACAAAGGATGGGGGAGCAGGCTCTTGGATTCGGCTGAGTCGATTGCAAAGGAGAGGCACGGGCTCGACACGGTCGTGGTTCTGCCAGGCGTCGGCGTGAGGGACTACTACAGGAGGAGGGGGTACCGCAAGGTGCCCGGCTCCAACTTCATGAGAAAGCGGCTCTGAATCGCCGGAGGGCAAAAACATTCAATAGATGAAGCTGCATTATGGTAATCCATGAGAGGATCTATCGACGAGGGGACTCCAAAGGCGAGCGGGGCTGCTTTTGAGGCAATCCCGGACATTACCTCGATAAAATCGGGATTTGCTGCAGACCTGATCTGCGGCGGCAAGATCGAGCGCAGGATAATTCTGGCGGGAGCGGTGGTCGACGTCGTCCGCAGAGATTCAGAACGCGGGGACGTCATGGGACTGGATGAGCTCGCAAAGCTGAAGGCGGTCGCCGAGCAGACCGGCATCGAGGTGATCCTGAAGGAGGGCAGCAAGAGGGCAGACGACCCTGACGGGTCGGTGCTGACGATCGCCTATGAGGGCGGCTACACGCTCATCGCTTCCAACGAGAACCTTGCAAAGGTCGCAGAGTCGATAGGAATCAGGGTAATAAAGGGAAAGACGAAGCGGCCGGCGGAGCCGATTTTTCAGAAGTACTTTACAAAGGATACGATGTCGGTTCACCTGAAGGAAGGGGTTCCTCCGCGGGCAAAGATAGGCAGGCCCGGCAGCTGGGAGCTTACTGACATCAGCAGGGAGCCGATAACGAAGGTTGAGCTGGAGAAGGTAGTCCAAGACATCCTCGAGAGGGCGGAGTCCGGCGAGGGGTTCATGGAGGTCAAGAGGGAAGGCTCAAACATCATCATGCTGAAGGACAGCAGGATAATAATCACATTCCCGCCCTTCTCCGACAGGCTCGAGCTGACGATCACCAGAAAGGTGGCAGTCCTTGAGATCGAGGACTACGACCTGCCCAACAGCCTCCTGAGCAGGTTCACCGAGCGTGCCGAGGGAGTGCTGATAGCCGGCGCGCCGGGAATGGGCAAGACCACGTTTGCTATGGCGCTTGCAAAGTTCTACCTGAGGCAGAACAAGATCATCAAGACGATCGAGTCCCCAAGGGACCTGCGCCTCCCGCCCACTGCCACCCAGTACTCAAAGACCCGATCCTCATCGGAGGAGCTCCACGATGTGCTGCTGCTCAGCCGCCCGGACTATACCTTCTTCGATGAGATGCGCGACACCGACGACTTCAAGATATTCACCGATCTCAGGCTGGCTGGCGTGGGCATGGTCGGCGTGATACACGCAACGGCACCGATTGACTCGATCCAGAGGTTCCTGGGCAGGGTAGAGCTGGGCGTGATACCGTCGGTGATAGACACGGTCGTCTTCATCAACAAGGGAACAGTCGAGAAGGTCTATGAGCTTTTGACCACGGTCAAGGTGCCGCACGGCCTTACAGAGTCGGACCTGACGAGGCCGGTGGTTCAGGTGAAGAACTCGGCGACGGGCGAGGTCGAGTATGAGATATACGTCTTTGGAGAGAGGACGTTCGTCGTTCCGATAAAGCGCAGGGAACACGGCGGGCTAGGTTCGGGGCAGGATGTGAGGGGGGACAAGATAAAGCCGCTCATTGGGAGGATCCTTGGCAGGTATGTAGACATGGGCGAGGTGGAAGTCTCCGCTAACGGGCAGGCAGTGGAGGTGTATGTCCCGAACGAGGCCATGCCGACAATAATGAAGAGGGCGCGCAAGAAGCTCCAACGCATGGAGGACAAGCTCGGCCTCAGGATAAACATAAGGCCGAAGCACTGACCGGTGGTAAGATGCGAAGAAGGGCTTTGCGTCAGGCGTTGGACGGCAGATTAGGAGGGGGCGATGCCTCGAGGGCACTCTCGGGCATCGATATAGTCGGGGACATAGGCATAATCAAGGTGCCAGATTCGCTCATTGAGAGAAGGCATGAGATGGGTGAGAGGCTGCTCGAGAGGCTGCCCTCCTTGAAGGCGGTATACAGGCAGACGTCGCCCGTCAACGTCGTGGAGAGGGTCAGAGGAATCGAATGGCTTGCGGGCGAGAGGAGGACGGCGACGACATACGTCGAGAGCGGGTGTTCGTTCAAGGTCGACGTCTCGAGTGTATACTTCTCTCCGAGGCTCTCGTTCGAGAGGCGCAGGGTTGCAGGAATCTGCCGTACGGGCGAGACGGTGGTGAACATGTTTGCAGGGGTGGGCACTTTCTCGATAGTCATGGCGAGGCTGTCGGGCGTGAAGAAGGTATACTCCATCGACTGCAATCCGGCTGCTTACGAACTGATGGTTGAGAACGTAGAGATGAACGGGATGGGAGGCAGGGTGGTCCCGCTCATGGGTGATGCCAAGGATTTCGTGCGGAGCCTTCGGGGCACGGCAGACAGGGTGCTGATGCCGCTCCCGGAACTGGCCATCAATTACATGGAGCATGCGGTCAGGTATCTTAGCGGCAGAGGATGGCTGCATGTCTATCTCCACACGGAGGGCAGGACGGGGGAGGACGCCATGGCGGATGCGGAGAGGCAAACCGCGGCGGGCGCAGCCGCAATATTCAATATCATGGAGATGCAGTCACGGGTTGTGAGGAGCATAGGAAGCAGGACATTCCAGGTCGTCGTCGACGCTTACGGAGAGGGGCTAATCAGGGATGAGTGAAGTTGAGGGCAGGTACGAGGAGCTGAAGAGATGGTTCAGCGGCAAGCGCGTCGCGGTCGCGTTCTCTGGCGGCGTGGACAGCACGGTTGTTGCTCTGGCGGCGCAGGAGGGGCTGGGGGAGGATGCCGCAGCGTTCACCGCAGAGACCCTATTCTCCAGCGGCGGCGACGTCGAGGTGGCGAAGGCCGTTGCAGGGATCTTGGGGATAAGGCATTTCGTTGTCCAAGTGAGGCTCCCGAAGAGGGTGGCGATGAACCCGCCGGACAGATGCTACCTGTGCAAGAAGGCTATAATGGGAAGCATAAAGCGCAACGGAAGGATGCTCGGCTTCGATACGGTGGTGGACGGCACCAACAGCGACGACATGGGGCTCGATCGCCCGGGAATCAGGGCGATAAGGGAGGCAGGGATCAGGAGCCCCCTTGCGGAGCTGGGGATCGGTAAAGCGGATGTGAGGGGGATGCTGAAGCGGAAGGGGCTGGAATACGACCGCCCGTCCAGCCCGTGCGCCGCCACCAGGTTTCCAGTTGGAGAGGAGATCACGCCTGAGGGCGTGCGCACTGTGAATGAGGCGGAGACCTTCATAAAGGAGCGGGGATTCAGGCAGGTCAGAGTAAGGGTTCATGGCAAGATGGCGAGGATCGAGCTGGACCCCCCGGAGATAGGAAGGATGGCCGATGAGAAGCTGCGTTCGGCGATAGCGGGCAGGCTGAGAGGTCTAGGGTTCGACAGGGTCACCCTCGACATGGAGGGATACAGCACCGGCCCGAGGGATGCCGCAAAGATCAGCCGCCGATATACGCGGTCACTAGGGTAATTATTAACGCCACCAGAGCAGTCATTATTCCGGACTTGAATTTCATACCGAGCCGCGCATCCTCCTCCCTCCAGCAGCCCACGAAGAAGAGCAGGGCGATGCCCAACGCATTGGAGAGGAGCAGAGCTGTGGAAACATGCGGAATCAGGGCGAAGGGCGAGAGGACGATCACGGCGGTGCCCACAACGAGGCAGAACGTGATCATGACCGTAATGACGCTGTTCTTGAGCGGGACACGCCCCACATCTACGTCCCGTATCCTCTCCAGGAGACGGCCGTACAGATGCGCCCGGTCATGATCGTTCAATGTTCCAATGATGGTATCAGTCAAATTTTCATCCAGCAGAGATATCGCCGATTCCTCATCGGCTGGCGATTTTGAGAGCGCCACGAGCCGCTCCATTTTTTTACGGTCGTAGTTAAGCTCCCAGGCGTAAAATATGCCATCCACGAGCCCCCAAGCGATGCAGCATGCCAGCGCGGCGTCGATG
>MAGS01000029.1:0-18982 GCA_001717005.1 Candidatus Methanomethylicus mesodigestus
ATCTTCGCCCTCGCCTCACACTCGTCTATGAAGGCGTAGAGGTCGATAGACCCGATGGTCCTGCGGATGGACTTGACCTGGTCCTGAGTTACGGGCTGCAGGTTCTCCTTGAGCCAGGCAATGGAGGATTCGTCCAGGGCCTGATTCCTGTACCCTGACGCCGCGATCGTGGGCTTGCCGGAGCTGAAGTAGCAGGTGGCCAGCCTGTACCAGTTCTCGAGTATGAACTTCCACTCCTCCTGCTTCTCCCTCGGCTCTTTCGCGGGGTCCCCTCCATACTTGTTGTGGATCTCCCCCATCCTGGCGAGCGAGTAATAGAGCCACTGGTATGAGACGGAGAGGCCCTGCATCGGGGACAGGAGCCCCTTGCTCTTGGCGGCCATCTCCTCTGGGGTGATCCTGTTCCAGACCTCTTTCATCACGTTGAAGAGATTGTGGTAGGTCTGGTAGAATCCAACGCATATGTATGCGTTTACCGGGAACAGCTTTGACTCTAGAAGGCTCCTCTCGAGGACTATCTCCGAGAAGACCTTGCTGATGTGATCGATCTGCTCGTTTATTTGCCTGATCTCCAACTGAAAGTCCCCAGAAAGTAAGTTATGGTTGGAACGTGAATAAAGCATTATTGATAGAGAGGATGGAGGAGGGCGCGGCGCATACGTGGAAATTTTCCAAGCGGCGGCACATATTTCCCCTGAAAGCCTTGATTGCCGTTAACAGGGACGGTATGAAGGAAAAGGTCGCGGAATTGCACGCCGTGAACGAAGATGGCCCAGGAAAAAAAGAGAGGCGAGGCTCGCTAAGCAGTTGCCTCGGCATACAAAACTAACGGGGTTTGCTGTCCATTCGTGTCAGTGAGCACGACGGTGAATTCGTAGACAGCCGAAAGCGAGTCCAAGTCATGGAGTATTCCAACGTCGCAGGAATAAACGAGCTTTACGTCCTGTACGGTCATTGAAACGAAGGAAACAGGTGTGCCCCTAATTACAGGTGGCGGACAGCTTTCAAGCGCTTGCACCATTACATCTCCTTGCGAATTTAGTGGCGGCTAGATTGGTTTTTATTTATCTTCGATAAGACATATTGCTTTAACAACAATACCACGAGACAAGATTTTATTTGGATGTGGAAGAATAGTAGTAAAAAATGCATTAGCGAGAGGTGCGACATCAGTGAAGATAATCGGAAAGGGATTGATCACGCTTAATGCCGAGGCTGAAGGCGAGGTCTGCACGATAATCAATGTGCAGGATGTCGTTAAGCTCTGGAAAGCCGGCGCAAAGGGTAAGATCGCCATGGTCGATGATGCAGGCGTCACCTACCTAGGGCCCATACTGCCAAAGCTGGCAGGGATAGTCTGCAGGTCGGGCGGCCTCGGCTCGCACCTTGCAATCGTCTCGCGCGAGTTCTCAATACCGGCGCTAATGGGGACAGACATCGATTGCGGGGAGGACCTCCACGGCAAGAAGGTCAGGATAAGGCCGGATGGGGGAAAGAACGGCATCCTCATGCTCTGTGATTGAGCGCGGCTCTGCAGCGTTGCAGTTTTATACAATGACGATAAAGAGTGAAATGAGTGGCCAGGATGTCCAAGGAGAGAAGGAGCCAGGCGTCTGTCGGGCACTTGGGGATAGAGGTTACATCCATATCCAGGTCAAGGAAATTTTACGAGGCGCTGCGAGGGGCATGCCCACGGGGGAGGAATTCGTCGTGGCGGACCACCTAGCGATACTCGTCGACCACAAGGAGACGGTCAAGAGGGTGACTGCGAGGATGATGAAGGAAGGTTTCGCGCCCCTCTTCTCGCCCGCGGAATACCCAGAGGTTGCGAATGGATACTACGCAGTCTCGTTCTGCGACCCGGACAACTATGTGATCGAGATCTACACGTGTCCGCAGGAGTGATGGCGAGCGCCGAAGCTACGGGTAGAGCCTTGCGAGGGACAGCATGGCTAAATTGGAGATGCAGATATCGGGCATCAATGATAACAGAAAGACACAATAGGTTTACGATGGAGTATCAGTCAGGGGCATACTGATGTCATCATATTTGGACATTCTCAAGAAGCTTCAGCTTCTTGAGGGGGTCCCTGAACCCATAGTCGTATGCACGCCGGGCGGCCAAATACTGGCCTTCAATGAAAAATTGCTGAGCGACCTTAGACTTCTAGGCAAGAGGGAAGAGGTCCTTAAGGGAAACGTGTTTGATTATCTCGCAGAGAGAGACCTCCGAAGGGCGCGTGCAGATTTTGAAGCGGCGATAAGGAGCGGGCCTATCGGGGGAAAGGTGTTCTCTTTAAAGCGGGGAGACGGGACGGAGATCGCGGTCGAGACGTCGGTCAAATTGATCAAGGACAAGTATGCGACATTTGTCATAATCATATTAAGGGATGTCTCGGAGCGCTTGAAGGCGGAGGAGGCAGTCAGGGAGGCACGCGATAAACTCGAGGCAACGGTGCAGGCCATCCCTGACATCATGTTCGAGGTGGACATGGAGGGGCGCATATATGATTACCATTCGCCGACGCACGGGGCATTGTATGCACCGCCAGATGTATTTCTCGGCAAAAAGGTCGGCGAAATATTACCCGCAGAGGCCACGGAGACAATCATCAAGGCAATTGCGCAAGCGGATCGTGCAGGCTGGCATGTTGGAAGCAGCTACGTTTTGGATATGTCCACGGGAAGGCGGTGGTTTGAGCTTTCGATTCAAAAGAAAGGCAGGGATAAGACGAACCACGATCGCTTCATCGTGCTGGTGCGGGACATCACTAAACGGAAGAAGGCGGAGGAGGCACTAAGAGAGAGCGAAGTGAAGTTCAGAGCGGCGTTTGATCAGACCGGCGCGGGCATGGGGATGGCTACGCTTGATGGCACACTGATAGAGGTCAATGATGCTTACTGCAGAATGCTGGGCTATGAGAGGGGAGAGATCATAGGCAAGAAGACCGTCGCCTTCACCCACCCCGATGACATAGCAACCACTATGAGAACATTTGAAATGTTGGCAAGCCTTGAGAAGGATACGTTGCAGTATGAAAAGAGGTACATAAGGAAGGATGGAAGGCAGATATTTGCATTCATCAACGTCTCGACTATACATGACGCAGACGGGAAGCCCGCCTACGTGCTGGCCCAGATACATGACGTAACAGAACGCAAGAGGCTCGAGGACGAGTTAAGGATGCATACCGAACACCTTGAGGAACTTGTGAAGGAGAAGACGAAGCAGCTGCAGGATGCCCAGAGACTCGCCACCATTGGCGAGACCGCAACGATGGTTGGCCATGACTTGAGAAATCCGTTGCAGGCAATAGTGAACCTGATATTCATCATGGATGAGATGCTTGATAAGGCTCCGCCGTTCCCGGAAAAAGAGGATATGCAGGGGATCCACAGGAGGATAGAGCAGAACGCGAATTACATGAACAAGATCGTGTCCGATCTGACCGATTTCGCGCGCCCGCTAGTGCCAAACCTGACCGATGTATCAGTAGTCGAGGTGGTCAAGGATGCCATGGCAAACATCAAGATCCCGGTCAACATAAAGACTGGGCTACGCATTCATGAGGACCTTAGAGCGAAGATCGATCCACTAATGATGATAAGGGTGCTTACGAACCTCATCACGAATGCAGTGCAGGCAATGCCGGAGGGGGGATGCATTGAGGTTGGAGCGTTTAAGAGAGATGGGAAGCTGACATTAAAAGTAACAGATACCGGAATTGGCATATCAGAGAAGGTGGCCGAAATGCTCTTCATACCTCTGCGCTCCCATAAATCCAAGGGGATGGGGATGGGCTTGCCCGTTGTGAAGAGAATGGTAGAAGCGCATAACGGAACGATCACTTACAGCACTGCCGAGGGGAAGGGCACGACGTTCATTATCGGGATACCGCAGGAATCTGCGGTCTAAACGCAGCCTCTTTTCAGCGCCCCGCTGCACCAGAATGGCGACTGGAGCTAGAGCTTGAACTCGGGCGCGTTCTGGTAAAGCGACTGGTAAAGCCTTGCGAATGTATCGAGGTACACGCTAGCGGCGCTTGTGGTCCGTAGGAGCGATCGGTCGCCTTCCTGAACCCGGCACAGGTAGCCCTTTGAGACGAGGAAGTCGACGTATTCTTGTCCGATCTTTGAGTTCAGATCGCATCTGCCCACGACCTGCGTGAAGCTCTTCCCTGCCTTGCAGAAGGTGAGGATCTCCCAGTAGATCTCGTATGAGGTCCTTCTTGCATTCATGCCTGGCCCTCCAGCACCTTCTTGAGAGAGGCCTCGGCACCGGCGCACTCCTCCAGCCGGAAGTCCCATGATGTCGACAGGTTAAAAAAAGAATGGGGGACATAGAGCGCGACGGCGCCTATGGCCAGATTCAGGATGAATGATGCCGCTGCAAGCATCAAGTTGGCCTCGCCAAAGCCCAGCAGCGAAGCTGCCAAGCCGTATATCGCGAGTGAGATGAAGCATATGCCCGCTATTCGGCTCACCCAAGCCATGCGCCTTATTGAGGGCAGCTTCGCCCGGTAGTAGGACATGGACTTCACGATCNCTCAACGAGCAGCGGAATAGGATGGGAGGGGGTGCAAGGCGGCGAGCTTGCCCACTACATCCATTCAGAGCCTGAGGCTCCTAAGAGCCCTCGGCATCGCGTCAGACAGATCCTTCGCCGTGAAGTGCTGCCCCATCTCTGCCTCAAGAACGTCGCCGGCATACGAGTTGAGGAAAGAGGCGGCTACTGCTGAACGGTATGGACCGGCCCCCCGGCACAGCACGGCGCCCGCGATCCCCGCAAGTACATCGCCGGTGCCCCCTACGGCAAGCCCTGCGTTGCCAATCGTCTTCACCTTGAAGGAGACGCCGTCGGTTATGATGTCGTACCGCGACTTCAGGAGGACCGTGCACTTCAGCTTGGATGCCCATGCCCTGACGGCAGGTAGGCGCTCCTGCCACCCGTCCTCTCTGTCTGCGGCCAGCCGCTCCCCGGTCAGCGCAAGGAACTCCCCAGCGTGGGGGGTGATGATGCAGCCCCTGAGCGAGAGGGCGTCTCGATCGCCTCCCAAAGCCTTGAGCGCGTCGGCATCTATGACCGAAGGCTTGCCAATCTCCACGAGGTGCATGCAGATCGCCTTGACGGCGGATGCGGTCCCCTTGTCGATCCCGAGCCCCATGCCCATGACTACTGTGTCCGCCGCAGCGATCTCCCTCTTAAGCTGCGGAACCGAGTTGGCAGAGAGCATCTCATCTGAAGGCAGCGGCACCACTATGAGGTCTGGAGAATATGACCTGACCTCGCCGACTATCGACGATGGGACCGCGATGGTCACCAGGTCGGCGCCTACCTTGAGTGCGGCGATGCCTGCAAGCGACGGCGCACCGGCGTAGCGCGACGAGCCGCCGATGACGAGGACGCGCCCGTTCTCACCCTTGTGCGAGTATACGCCCCTCCTGCCCATGACCATCCTGAGGTCGCCGGGACCGCAGTATAGCTCGGCCTCTGGCGGTATGCCTATGCTTATCACCTCGATCTTACCGCAGTAGGGCTTCGCAGCCTCGGAGAGTATGCCAACCTTTGCCCGGTGGTGGGTCACGGTGAGATCGGCCCTGAAGGCGCTGCCCAGCACCTCACCCGTTGCGGGATTGATGCCTGTAGGCACGTCGACTGCCACCCTGATGCCCCTCGACACGTTCGCCAGCTCGACTGCCGTCTTCATGGGCTCGCGGAGCGGCCCCTTCGAGCCAGTTCCCAGCATCGCGTCGACGACGAGGTCGGCGGAGGAGATCTCCTCCTTGAAGAGCGCAAGGTCCGACGGCGTCTGGGCCACGCATATCCTGATGGACGAGCGCAGCTTGGAAGCGATCTCGAAGTTGGTCTTCGCCTCCTCAGTTGCTATTTGGTTTGGCTTTGCCAGAAGCAGCAGTAGCACGCGGGTGCCCAGCGACGAGAGGTGCCTAGCAATGACGAAGCCGTCCCCGCCCTTGTTGCCGGTATACGAGAGTACGACGGCGTCCTTCCCCTTCAGGCTGAGCAGCTGTGATGTCCGCTCGACCACGCCCCTTCCGGCATTCTCCATGAGCTGGAGCATCTTGATCCCAAGAAATCCGGCATTCTCATCGAGCGCCTTCGCCTCTTCAGGCAGGATAGCATCCATCAGCAATCACTGGTAATCATAGACGGCTGCAACCTTAAAAAGGTGAAGCACAGGGGCAACCTAGGCGCTAGAAAAAGGGTTTGATCATGAGAATCCAGCTCATTGAAATGCGTCTATCTGATTAATTATTGCCATCATACGCTTCATCGTGAGTCTGAACGGCTCGGGGCGCTCCATGTCGATGCCGACCCGCTTCAGCGTCGGTATCGGGTACTCCGAGCGGCCGCTCTTGAGGAACGCCAAGTACTTCTCGACGGTCTTCCGGTCCCCCTCCAAGATCCTCGCGGCGATGGCCTGCGATGCGGTAAACGACGTGCTGTACTGGAAGACGTAGAAGTTGTAGAAGAAGTGCGGGATGTAGGACCACTCTATGCCGTAGGGGTCGTCTATCGTGCAGACGCCCCTGCTGTGGCCATAGTATTTCTTCAGGAGGTCGAGGTAGATCGCCGTGAAGCCCTCGCCGGTCAGCGCCTCGCCCTTCTCGGCAGCCTGATGTATGAGTAGCTCGTATTCCGCGAACTGCGTCTGCCTGAAGAGGGTGGTCCTGAACCCCTCCAAGTACCCGCCGAGGAGGGCGATCTTCTCGGAGTCGTCTTTGACCCTGTCCAGAACGTAATCCACGAGGAGCGCCTCGTTCACAGTCGAAGCCACCTCGGCGAGGAATATGGGGTACCTTGAGTTCACGAACGGCTGGTGCTTGTTTGAGAAGTGGCTGTGGGCGGCGTGCCCGAGCTCGTGTGCGAGCGTGCTGACGGATTCGTAGTTGCCGTTGAAGTTCAGCAGCACATAGGGGTGCACCCCGTAGGCGTCCCCGGACATGTATGCCCCCGAGAGCTTCCCGGCGGTCGGATAGACGTCGATCCATCTGCCGCTGAAGGCGGATTCCATCACAGAGGCGTACTCCTCTCCGAGGCAGGAGGTTGCCGCCAGAACGAGCTTCTTTGCATCCGCATAAGAGTATGAGGCACGGCTCCCCTTCACCATCGGAGCGTAGAGGTCGTAGTAGCGCAGGTCGTCCAAGCCGAGCAGCTCCTTCTTCAGCTTCAGATACCGGTGCATCGCCGGCAAGCTTTCGTTTATGTTCTTGATCAGGCTCGTGTAGACTGGGACGGGGATATTGTTCCGGAAGAGGGCACTCTCAAGGCAGGTCCTGTGCCGCCGCGCGTTCCTGTAGAACAGGTTCTTCCTGATCTCGCCGTAGAGGGCGGTCCCGAATGTCCGCTCGTACGACTTGAGGGCAGTAAAGAATGCATCCATCGCAGCCTTTCGGTCCGCGCGGTTTGGGCTCTCGCGGTAGAGGGTGTAGTTCGAGGCGTTCACCTGGACGTCCTTGCCGTCCGAGAACCTTATCACCGGATACGGCAGGTCGGCGTTGCTCAGTATCCTGTGTACGCTCTCCTGCACGTCCGACATAAGCCCTGCCTCTGCAATGAGCCGTTCCCCGGCTTCGTTGAGCGTGTGCGCCTTCTTCCGCACGACATCGTCGATGAACTGGCGATACTCGGACAGCATTGGCTCTGCGGCGATGAACGATGCGAGCCTCTTCCGGGGCATCCTGAGGAGCTCCGGCGCTACGAAAGACGCGGCGCCGTCGATTGATGACTTCAGCTGCGCAGCCTGCTGCTTCATGGCAAGTGGCACGGATTCCCGCGTATCCTGATCGGAGAGCATCGATGCATATGAATTGAGGAGCGCAAAGTCTCGCCTGATCCCGCAGTAGCATGCGAGCGCCTCGAGGAGCATGGCAGGCGATCCGGAGAGAGTTCCCCTGTACTTGACCATGGAGCTCGCTCTTCCGGCCAATGATGACATGGCATCCTGCCAAACCATGGCTGAGGGATAGAGGTCCTCCAGCCTCCACTTGAACTCCTCGGGAACCTTGGATCGGCCAGAGTAATCAGAGATATCATTGTCTGCTTTTCGCATTGTATTATCACCTTTTTACGCGATTCGGCTTGAGCGGCAAGCGTTCCTGCTGCCCCTAATCCATGATAGGCTGAACAGGATAAAAAAGGTATATCCAGCAGCTTGCGGTCACTGCCTGCTGAAGAGCACGCTCTCTTTTGGAGGGCGGCTTTTTGCCTCTCCTCTGCGCAGCCTCTCGAAGATTGCCACGATGATCAAGAGGGGGATGAAGATGTAATAGGTGGCCAGATCGACACCCATGGCGCCGATCTGGTAGAGGATGGCGCCAAGGTTGAGGAACGCGTGGAGGCACACTGCCAAGATGTACCCTTGAACAGCCTTGCCCGCACCCCTTGGCAGCATGGAGGCGGCTATGGCGGTCATGGCACCGTGGAGCAGGACGACCAAGAACCGCTCCCCCATGAAGCCGGTGAAGTAGTAGAACGGATAGGACGAGTATGCGGGGACCGTCGATATCCCCCATGCCAGATACCATATCTCCCCTATGCCGAATCCGATGCCTGCCGCCAATCCGGCATATAGCGCGGAGGGCACGAGCTGCTCCCTCAGTGCACGCGAGGCGAGGGGGGCGAGCTTTATCGCCTCCTCGGTCAGCGGCGATAGGAATAAGATGACGGCAAGGAACCAGATAGGCGTCGCCATGCTCAGCGGCAATGGGATCCCAGCCAGGGAGAGAAGAACACCTGCGATGGGACCCTTCACGAAGATGTTTATGAGGGCGCTGAACGGGAGCGCCAATGCGACGAGCAGAAAGGCGTCCTTCTGCCTTCCGGACATGACGTAGAGGAGACCGCCCCAGACCCCGAGGGATGCGGCGGTTGCTATCGCGGCGGCTATGAAGATCTCAGACAAGGTATTCTGACACCTATCCCTGGATCCTGCGGCGGATATCGGTCATGAAAGCTCCCTCATCACGCGGAGTGACCCCGTATAGCCCCGATCCAGCCTCTATAAGCAGGATGTCCTTGGATGCGGAGGTGGCACACATCTTCACGTTGCCCACATCCGCGTATGGAACTGTGAAGAGGGCCATTCCAGGCAGCCTGAAGCTGGACCACATGGAAATGGCAAGGTCCCTCTTGACTATCCTCTGGATTGAGTTCAGCGGAATCTTGTATTTCAGGAAGAAGGAACAGCTAGCCTCCAGTGCGTCATCGGTGATGACGTAGCGCATGCCCGAAAGACCTACAATCAGGACAAGAAAAACCGCGCATAGGACAAAGACGATTATGATAGGGATGAGCAGGAAGATAAACGGCTCGAGAAGGTACATGTAAAGGCTGAATCCGCCGGTTACTACAAAGACGATGAAGAGTGAAAGCAGAGAAAGCTGCCCAAGGGATTTGCGAGGCAGATAGACGTTGCGAGCCACTCCAGAAGCACCTGATAGGTTACTTCTGGCACCTGATTTAAGATTATTTGTCGCCTCTGACCGGAAAGATTGCCTCACGCCTAAAGGGCAAATTAAGCGCGCGTCTTTACAGGAAGGGAAGACAAGGAGCTAGGTCTGGCACGATGGGCAGATGTAGACTTGGCCGCCGCCTAGGCGGAGCATCTCTATCGAAGCCCCGCATCGAGGGCAGGCGCGCCCCTTCATGTTGGGCCCCATAGCAGGAACGTAACTCCCCTCTCTTCCATAGAGGTCGCAGAAGCCCTCTTTGCCATTCTGCACAATACGTTCGTTGATGAGAGCCGCTATCGAATCGTAGAGGCTCCGCTTCTCATGGCTGTCCAGCGCCGAGGCGGTCCTCTTTGGGTGAAGCCTTGCCCTGTAGGACACGTCCTGAAATGCGCTGTTGCTCAGGCCCACTATCACGGCATCCTTCCCTACCAGGACAGGCTTCAGCGAGGTATTCTTTGTGCTCAGGAGGTCGGCGAATGCCCCAATGGTGAATGCCGCGTCAGCCGGAGAGAGCGCATCCGGATTGAAATCGCGCCTGTAGACGTATGAGCTTGCCATGTCGTTGCGCATCGATACGTTGATCACGCCCATGCTCGTCAGCCTTACCGTCAGAGCGGTACTGTCATCGAAATCGATCCTAAGATGGTATTTTTCAGGTATCGGCCCTGCGTCTTTATGGAAGAGTACTTCGCCGCCGTATTCCGGGGCAAGGATCAGGTTTGCACCGTTGGTCAGCGCCACGAGTATGGTATTTCCCCTCGACACGACCGACGATATGACGCCGCCGGTGATCCGGCCGAATGAGCGCTCGTCTTTGTTGAGCATGCCTATGCGCTGCAGCCTTTCGTGGTTCTGAAGGCGATATGACAGGACCCGCTTGCCACATAGCGCAGCGTTCATCTGCCCGGCAAGAATTTGTGCCTCTGGAAGTTCGATGCTCAAGAGGCAGTCATCCCAGCCATTAGTTTGCAGGCTGTTTATTTATCGTTTGCCGCTTGAGCGCGTCCTGCCGTCCGAGCCGCTGATCGGCCCGTTCAGGCTGCCGGCGGGGAGGGTCTGCACGTTGATGACCGGAATCAAGTTTAATAGGTCTTTGAAGGGCGTATAGCCTGTCGGTCGGGGCGGCGGTGGGTGGGATGTGCATAGTTAAAGACGAGAATCTGCGAGTCGCGCTCGCCAGCAAGGGTTTCACATTGCTTCTCTTTGGGATTACGCTTTCCACGCTCGTTGCAGCATGGTATTTCACCTTCCCATCATCTGAATGGGCGGATACGCCGAATTACTTCGCAATGTACCTTGATTTCATAATCGCCCATCCGTCAGAGGCTCTTCTTTCGATATCCACAGGGCCGAGCAATGCCATAAGCTGGACGATAGTATTGGCTTATGGATTCCCTGTCGTCTTGGTGCTACTTTACTGGAAGGGAAAGAAGGACGGCAGGAAGTATGTCCTGATGAACGGATGCTACATCGCCTACTTGGCAGTGCTCTGCTTTTCCATGGTGACGCTCCAGAATGCCGCCCAATACTACGGATGGTACATGAATCCGGCAACAGGCGGGCAGGGTTACGTCGATACCTGGACGCATACGGTATCTCCATGGTACGTGGGGGCGCTGATCGCCCCGCTCGGAGGCGAGAGGCTTTGGGGGTGGGACAGGAGGCTCTTCTGGGTCCCTATTGTGATGGCCCTTTCGCTCATCGCAGTGGGCTGGGAGGTCACCGAGAATGTGGACCTCGTGCTGCGCCCCGGCGCATATGTCAACGCCACAATGGACTCGCTGAAGGACATAATATTCGGAGCCGTAGTGGCCAGCGTGCTATCGAGCTGGCTTTACCAGCGCATAGTGATGGATGCCCAGGGGAGAGGGTGAGGTGGCGCCCAATCCGCTCCATGCCCTCGCCTTGCTGCCGCTCTACTTCAAGAGGCCGATGGCAGCCGATCCGCTTGCCCTGTCGATCTCATCGACGTTTGTAGACATCGAGGTCGCGTGGCTGTATATCGCAGGGGCACCATTCAGCCACGGCTATTGGCACAGCCTCTCAGTAGCCGCGACGCTATACCCGGTGTTGGTGACGGCGCTAGTAATTGTGATTGAGAGGCGGTGCCCGCAACAGGCAGCATGGCTCTTCAGAGCTTTGAGGTGGAGGGGCGGAGAGCAGAGGCATACAACGAAGAGCATTTACCTATGCGCGCTGCTCGGGGGAGTGAGCCACATCTTTATCGACATGTGGACTCATCCGGAATCCTGCTACATCCTGTGGCCGTTTGCAGTGACCTCCCCCAATCCGTTTTACCTCGGCCAATGGGCGTTTGCCGTGGAGTTTGCGGTCTTGCTGTCGAGCATATATGCGGCGCTCCTCTGGTACAAGGCAGCAAGAGAATGAAAGACGGATTTGAAACCGGATCGGTGAGAAGTCTGGGTCACGCTTTTAAGGCAACAGATGGAAGGGTATTACCATGAAGCCGGTTCAGAAGGTCGGCCTGCTCTTATTCGCAGGCGGAGTGCAGTTCGTCATAATGCTCGTGATAGCAGAGGCCATATACCCAGGATATAGTATTGCACACAACTACATCAGCGATCTCGGCGTCTGGAGCCACAGGTCGGCGTATATATTCAATCCCTCGGTATTAATACTGGGAGTTTTAGCGGTGGCTGCGGCATTAATTGCGCGCAGCGTGATGCCGAAGGTCCCGTCTTTCCTGCTGCTGATATCGGGGATAGGAGCAATCGGGGTCGGCATATTCAACGAACAGATCGCGATCCCGCACCTGGTGTTTGCAGGGATGGCATTCGTCGGCAGCGGCTTCGCCGCCTTCTCGCTCGTCCAGCACCTGAAGCCCCCATTCAACTACATATCGGCCATACTGGGCGGGAGCACCCTGCTTGCGATGGTCCTTCTGGTCACAGGAAACTACCTCGGGATCGGGGTCGGAGGGATGGAGAGGATGGTTATGTACCCCGCCATCACGTTCGCGATAGGGCTTGGAGGGTACCTGATGGCGGAGGGCACTTAGTCAAACCGCGATGCGACGCAACGCGACGCTCAATCGCATGCGGACTAGATTTTTGGTGCAACTACCTGATGGCTGGCGCGACGGTCAGAGCGTGGCAATAGCTGGCACGGAGCGTGATTTTGATGGCTAGGCAAAAAAATGCCTAGACTACTTGCGTCTCCTCTGCAAGTAGTAGTCGTAGCCGTCCGCAAGTGCGGTCTTGCTGGCCTCAAGAAGGTTCGTCGAGATGCCGACCGTGACCCAGTTCGATTGACCGTCGGTGAATTCGATCGAGTTCCTCACTGAAGAGGCGGTGCCCTCGGCCGTATCGGCAATGGAGACCTTGTAGTTGACTAGTTGGACGTTCTTTATCTCAGGGAAGAACTCGGACATCGCATTCATGAGAGCGCGATCTTGGGCATTTACTGGGCCGTTGCCCTCTGCAATGACATAGAGCTCCTTCCCCCCCACCCTTATCTTTACTGAGCTCTCCGCAGCGAAGCCTCCGTCGTGGGATTCGCTTATCGTTCGCCACTGGGACACCTCGAAGAGCGGCTTGTAGGTCCCCAGTTCCTTAACCATCAGCAAATAGAGCGTGGCGTCTGCACCCTCGAGGTGGTATCCCTGAAACTCCATCTCCTTTATCTTTGCTAGGAGGGCAGGCACAACCGGCGAGTTCTTGTCCACATTCAGCCCGAACTCCTTTGCCTTGGCAAGGATGTTCGCTTTGCCGGACAGTTCGGAGACTGAGATCCACCGCAGGTTGCCGACCAAGTCTGGGTCGATGTGCTCGTAGGCTGTGCGGTTCTTCATGACGGCGTCCACGTGGACGCCCCCCTTGTGGGCAAACGCATTCCTCCCCACGTACGGCTGGTAAGGGTTTGGATGCATGTGGATCATCTCGTAGACGTAGAGCGAGAGCGCCCTGAGAAGCTTTAGGCGCTCTTCCGACATGCCCCGTATGGGCACGCCCATCTTCAGGCATAGCGACGGGATGATCTGGCAGAGGTCTGCGTTGCCGCACCTCTCGCCGATTCCATTTATGGTGCCCTGGACGTGCCTCGCGCCGGCCATGACCCCAAGGAGCGAGTTTGCCACGCCTGATCCTGCATCATTGTGGCAGTGGACGCCTACGGTAACTCTGGACGAGGCTACGACCTTCGCGGTGATCTGCTCGAAGGCTCTTGGCAAGGTGCCGCCGTTGGTGTCGCATAGCACGACCGCATCCGCACCGGCTTCGATTGCGGCATTCAGGACATCCATTGCGTGCGAGGGGCAGTTTGTGTAGCCATCATAGAAGTGCTCGGCGTCGAATATGACGTGCAGCCCGTGGTCCTTCAGATACTTCACCGAGTCGTATACCATCTCTATGTTCGATTCGAGCGAAGTGTTCAATACAGACTTCACGTGCAGGTCCCAAGATTTGCCAAATATCGTAGCGGCATCTGCGCCGCTCCCGAGAATGGCATTCAGGTTGGCGTCGTCCGCAGCCTTGACGTTATTGCGGCGCGTGCTGCCGAACGCCACTATTTTAGCGCTCTTCAGGGACAGGTCCTTGACTGCTCTGAAGTATTCCTCATCCTTGCGATTTGAGCCCGGCCAGCCACCTTCGATATAATTGATGCCGAACTCGTCCAGCTTCAGCGTGATCCTTATCTTGTCCTGAAGGGAGAAATTCACGTCCTTGGCTTGCGCTCCATCACGAAGCGTTGTATCATAAACCTCAACGACGTTGGATTTGGCAATCCCTCATTAATGGCCCCTCGATGGTAGTGGAGGTGCTAACAAGATTAATAACAATTGTGGTGTTCGTCATGCCAAAGGTTTGAAGGGAAAAAGGAAGGGGCTCACTTTGAGAGCCTGCCAGAAACTATCGCGGCGATGATCACGATGATGCCTATTGCGACTAGAAGGAACGGCCAGTAAGTTCCGAAATCTATCGCGCTGGCGGCAGCAAAGAAGGCGCCGATAATGGCTACGACGAATCCTCCGATAACCATCCCTGAGGCGTCCTGGCGCGCTGCGCCCGTCTTCCAACGGAAGAGGCCGAAGACGGCGAGTATGGCACCCAGGCCAATCATGAAATAGGCCCACCAGAACGCCCATGAGATCACGTTGGTCTGCGCCAAGAAGAAAGAGAGGCCTAGCCAGATGAGTATGCTGCCGCCTATGAACGGCCCGAGCCGGTCATCTTTCTTGGCGACGTAATTCGGATTCGGCGGCTGTGAAGGCGCCTGTGAACCCACTTGTGCGCCACATTTAGGACAGAAGGCAGAGGTTGGATCGATGGCAGCCCCACACTTCTTGCAGAAATTGTCTTGGCTCATAAAATGAAAAACAGTCGTATAGAATATAAGGATAGCGCCCTCTGCCGCCCTAGCAAAGAACGGGAGCGCACATAAGGTAGCGCTTAAGGGGATCGGCTCCGGGATACTGAACATGAACTCTTCAGTTCAGGCAAATACAATGGTAGGAATGCCCATCCCAGAGTTGTGGGAGACTTCCGATCTTTCCCTGCGCTTGCCTTATTGCCGCGCTCGTTAACGCATAGTAGTCAACGACACTAAAATATATATTTTTTCATTTAGGTGCAATTTTATGACAAAATATTACGTTTGGTGTGGATTATAATCCAATAAATCGCTATAAGATGCCATATAATGGCGCCGTGAGGCGGCAATACCGAGGGGGCGAAGAATGCGCAGGTTGATTCGGATGCCACGGAATGCCCGCTTGGACTGGTCGAGACTTAGAACGAGAATAAGAATAAAAAAAGGGAAAAAATGGAGACTGCGGGGGCGGAGGTTACTTCTCCTGACCCATCAGTTTCCTTACCTGCTTGCCGGTCTTCTCGATCGGGTGCTTCGCGGTCTCTTCCATGAGCGCATTGAGGCGCTTCATGCTGTCCTCCGGGTTGGACATCCACTCCTTTGCGAAGGCCCCGCTTGTTATGTTGTCAAGGACCGCGAACATCTTCCTCTTGGCATCGTCGTCGATGACTTTAGGACCGTATGCGAGGCCGCCGTACTTGGCAGTGTCGCTGACGCCCTTAAGCATCCTCTCGAGCCCTCCAGCGTGGATCAGGTCCATGATCAGCTTGAGCTCGTTGCAGACCTCGAAGTAGGCGATCTCAGGCTGGTATCCCCTCTCTGTGAGGACCTCGAATCCGGTCTTTATGAGCTCCATTATTCCGCCGACGAGAACGGTCTGCTCGCCGAAGATGTCGGTCTCGGTCTCTTCCTTGAAGGTCGTCTCTACGACGCCCGGCCTCGTCGAGCCGATCGCCTTTGCCCATGCGAGAGTGTACTTCCAGGCATTCTTAGAATGGTCCTGAGAAACTGCGACAATCGATGGCACGCCATATCCCCTCATATACTCCTCCCTTACCTTGATGCCAGGGCTCTTTGGCGCCACCATTATGACGTCTACGTCCTTCGGCAGCTTGATGAGGTTGAAGTGAACGTTGAAGCCGTGCGAGACTCCATAGATCTTGCCCTTCGTCAGGTTAGGCGCAACCTCGTTCTTGAATACCTCGGGCTGCTTGATGTCCGGGATGAGCATTATGATAAAGTCCGCGAGCTTTGAGGCTTCGGCGACGGTGTATACCTTGAATCCCTCGCCTTCTGCCGCCTTCCACGATTTGCTGGCCTTATGGAGGCCTATGATGACATCCAAGCCGCTGTCCTTGAGGTTGAGGGCTTGGTTCCGCCCCTGGCTTCCGTAGCCAAGGACTGCAATCTTCTTACCCTTGAGGACCGAAATATCAGCGTCCTTGTCCTTGTAAACGACCGCCATTATTCACACCTTCTCACAGATTGCGCAAACCGCTTTATAAAGCTGTTTCGTAGCATTCAGCGGCTTTTGAGCGCACAAAGGGGTAAAAGACGGGGGCGCGACCAGAGGCTGCCCGCATTCGGGGCAAAAGCCAGGCCTGCGAGCGAATCTCGTCCAGTTATTCCGGGTTCGCAAAAAGATTGGGAAAAAGGAAAGGGCAGATGCCGGCTGCGCCCGGCGCCGCCGAGTCAAGTCCTCGACGCGGCAGCGCGCATGCGGATCCGGAGTCGCCCGCTTTACCATTCGGCGCTTCAGGGCTTCTCAGCGGTACGCTCTGACTGAGGCTTGGTCCCGCGCGACAGCGCCACTATCCCGGTCTTGGCCATCTCGGCGATTCCAAAGCCCCTCATCAGGTCCATGAAGGCGTTTATCTTGGTCGGGTTTCCGACGATCTCGATCACCAGCGTGTCCTTGGAGGCGTCTATGACCTTCGCCCGGAATATCGAGATGTAGTTCAGCAGGTCGGACCGCTTCGACGGGTCCTGCGCAAGCACCTTCACTATCGCCAGCTCCCGGTATACGGACTCGGCAGGCGCCAGCTCGATTATCTTGATTACCTCGGGCACCTTGCTGAGCTGCTTGACCAGCTGCTCCACGATCGCGACGTTGCCCTTCATGCTAATCGTTATCCGTGAGGTGTGCTCCTTCTCGGTGCCGCCCACGGTTATGGTCTCGATGTTGAACCCACGCCGCCTGATGAGCGAGGTCACCTTGAAGAGTACCCCGGGCCGGTCTTCGACCGTCGCGGAGATTATGCGCAGCTCTCCCAAATTTTCAGCCAAAGAGTATCAGCTCCTTGAGAGTCTTTCCCGGCGGAACCATGGGTAACACCTTCTCGTCCATCGATATAGGGATGTCGACCACGACGGGCAGCTCTGCCTTGAGGCTCCTCCTTACAGCCGCCTCGAACTCCTCGTAGGTCTCCACCCTGATCCCCTCTGCGCCGTATGCCTCCGCAAGCTTGACGAAGTCAGGGACCTTCCCCAGGTCTATCCCGGAGTAGCGCTTGTCGCAGAACATGCACTGCCACTGCCTGACCATGCCGAGCACGCGGTTGTCCAAGATGAGCGAGACGGTAGGTATATTCTCGACTACAGCCGTGGCCAAGTCCTGCTCGGTCATCAGGAAGCTGCCGTCGCCGTCTATGTTGAATACCGGCCGGTCGGGAGCGGCTACCTTTGCGCCGAGAGAGGCGGGGAACCCGAACCCCATCGCGCCAAGCCCCCCGGATGTGATGAATGTCCTCGGCTCGAGCACCTTGAAGTGGAGCGCTGCCCACATCTGGTTCTGCCCCACGCCAGTCGTCACTATTCCCTTCGGGGGGAGCACGTCCCGGAGTATCTTCATGAGCCTGCCGGGGCTCAGCCCGTTCTTGTGCCCGTTCGCGTTGAGCGCAAACTGCTCCTTGAACGAGGCGACGCGCCTCGACCAGGCGTTCTCTTCCCGCTTTGAGCCCATCTCGGAGAGCTTCGCGGCGATGACCGCAAGCGCCTTCTTGGCATCGGCCACGATCGGCACGTCCACCCGGATGTTCTTGCCTATCTCTGCCGGGTCAAGGTCGATATGGACGATCTTGGCAGACTCCCCGAACTTGTCCATCTTGCCTATGGTGCGGTCGTTGAACCGCATGCCGACGGCGATTATCAGGTCTGCCTCATTTGCTGCCATGTTCGCCTCAGGCCGCCCGTGCATCCCGATCATGCCGAGCGAGAGCGGGTGCGTCTCCGGTATCGCCCCCTTGCCCATCAGCGTGGTCGCCACCGGCGCCAGCATCATCTCAGCGAACTTCAGGAGCTCCTCGGATGCGCCGGATATTATGACGCCCCCTCCAGCTATTATGAGGGGCTTCTCCGATGCGATGATGAGGCTGAGCGCCTTCTTTATCGAGTACGGGTGCGGCTCGCCCGATCGGACGGTATATCCGCCGATCTTGGGGCGCCCTACGTAATCGATGTCCACCTCCTCCAGCATGACGTCCTTGGGGATGTCGATGAGGACGGGACCCTTCCGGTTGGTGGAGGAGATCATGAATGCCGCCTTGATCATCTCGGGTATCTCTGAGGCGTTCGAGACCTGGTATGCAAACTTCGTTACAGGAGTTGCTATCCCTACGATGTCCGCCTCTTGGAAGGCGTCCTTGCCTATCATGGTGCGGGGGACCTGCCCTGTTATCGCCACCATAGGCGAGCTGTCCATATGCGCAACCGCGATTCCCGTGATGAGATTCGTAGCTCCGGGGCCGCTCGTTGCGGTGCAGACGCCTGGGACATTCTTCACGCGGGCATAGCCATCAGCCATATGCGCGGCGCACTGCTCGTGCCGGGTGAGTATGTTGCGGAGGCCGCCGGCACCCGCGTTCTCATAGATCGCGTCGTAGAAGGGTATGGTCATTCCGCCGGGTATTCCGAAGATGACCTCGGCCTTCGCCTTCTTCAGGGAGTCTACGATCGCCTTGGCGCCAGAGAGCCTCAAGAGAATGCCTCCTCAATAACTATGAAAGCCGGCTTACCGACTAAAGCACTAAAATTAGTTGGCAGGAACCAATCGGCGGCTGATTGTTGGTTGAGCCCATCATAGACGGCAAACACCTGCATCGCTCCTCATTATTATCACTATTTTTCCATTAAGGAGGGGGCTGTTCATATAAAGATATCCTTTCGTTGCCGCTTTGTGGCA
>MAGS01000029.1:19300-20488 GCA_001717005.1 Candidatus Methanomethylicus mesodigestus
AAGTGTGCCTATGTATGCGAACAGCAAGACTAGAGCGTAGATGAACAACAGCAAAGATATGAAGCCAATCTTGTCGGTCAATGCGTTAAGCTTACCGTTTTTGTCAGGCGTTCCCTTTAGGTAATCAGGGAGCAACGATTCGCCAAAGATCCTGTATCCCGGCTTATCCTGGACCTTGCGTCTGTAGGTATAGACCAGAATGACGCATATTGCTACAACAACACCTACGAGGGTTCCAATATTCCCACCGAAAACTGGCGCTGCCGTAAGTTGAAGTATGCACACGATGAACATGGGCCAGAGAAACACTAGCATCCATTTTGGAACCTTGAATGGCCTTGGTGTATGGGGGAATTTCTTTCTTAGGAAGAAGAATGCCCTGTTGCCAAGAATTTGAACGACGTTGTATCCTACGGTGGATGCTGCCAAAATGACGATTGGGCTTCGCAAGAACATCAGCACGACGTTGAATAGCACATCATATAACATGGCAACTGAAGGAACTTTGTGCTTATTGACCGCTGCGAACTGCTTTAATAGCAATCCATCTTCGGCCATCTGGTAAAGGGACCGCCCTCCACCGTTAGTCGCTTGGTTTAGAGCAAGGAGGATTGCAGCCATCATCATGAACATCATCAAATACCCTCCTGTTTGACCAAACATCATGATGCCGATCTCAGGAATTGCCAGCAGTGGAGCTGCAATGATGCCGTCGTAGCCCAGCACGCCGTATGTGGTTATTGGGAGCAGGATGTAGAAGAACCCGCAGAAGATCGTGGACATCAGTATTGCTTTATAGGTATCTTTCTGTGGGTTCTGATATTCAGCCGTGTATACAGCCGCGGCTTCATAAGCCCAGTCGCACCACGACGCAATGAATAGCCCCCCAAGAATGCCGTAAAGCGCCATCGGCTGCCACCAGGAGTCGAGCAGCACGCCGCCTCCGTAAAATCTCCAGTCCATTGGAAGGAACGGCACGAAGTTTGACCAGTCGACCAATCCCATGAAAAATGGCCCTATCGACAGCATCCCCAAAGGTATAATGGTGCAGAATGTGAGAATCCATGAAACGAAGGCGCCTGCGACGATGCCAAAGTAGTTGATCATGTACAGTATGAAGAGGAATGCAGCGCCTATGATTACGTCTGTGGGTATGAAACCGCCAATGTATAGAGGGATCTGAGGGAA
>MAGS01000003.1:0-4944 GCA_001717005.1 Candidatus Methanomethylicus mesodigestus
CCTGAAGATGGTAAGGCCTGACTTCTGCGAGCAGATCGAGCTGCAGCTGATACAGCTCGCACAGGCACAGCGGTTGCCTATACCGCTGAGCGACGATCATCTTAGGCAGATACTGTCGGAGCTGCAGAACAGAAAAAGAGATATTAGGATAACAAGGATTTGATGAGGAGAAGTCATATGGCACGCAACAAGCACCTCAGCAGGAAGAAACGCCTGATTAAGGCCAACAAGCAGAGCAGTGCAGTCCCTCTTTGGGCCGTCGGAAAGACCAAGGGCAAGTTCCGCAGGCACCCGAAGATGAGGAACTGGAGATCACGCAAGTTGAACATGTAAGGTGATTCACAATGAGCAATGACAGCAACGCGCCAGCAGCACAAGAGGCTGCGAAGACCGAGGCCGAGGCTCAGGCTATAGTCGCCGAGGCCAAGGCGATAGTCGAGGCCCCGCCGACCTCGCCGGCAGCCGAATCTACTGATGCAAAGCCGGAGGAAGCCAAGCCCGCAGCGAAAGCAAAGGCTAAGGAAGCGAAGCCGGCAGAGAAGGAGGAGAAGGAAGAGGACAAGGTCCTCGAAGAGAAGGTCATGACGATCAACCTCAGGCACGCATTCCTGACCTATGGAAGGAAGGCAACGCCGAAGGCAGTCCGCCTTGTCAAGAGGGTAACCTGTAAGGCATTCAAGACCGAGGACGTCTTGCTCGACAACAGCCTGAACGAGTTCCTCTGGGCAAGGGGCAAGACCAAGACCGCCAGAAGGGTGACCGTCAAGGTCCAGAAGCTAGAGAGCGGAAAGGTGAGGGTGCTGCCCGCGGAGGCATAGCGCCCTTGTCCATCTCACGCCTTTCGCTCTACGGCAACCCAAATGTCGGGGCATTCACCTTTGCGACCGACAGCTTCGGTCTGGTGCCCTTCGACATGCCGGAAGGCGTGACTAGAGAATTTTCAGCAACGCTAGACATACCCGTCTGCCGCGTATCGATAGGCGGCAGCGTTCTGCTAGGGATATTCGCGGTCGGCAATTCCAAAGGCCTTATCCTGCCGTATACCGTGACCGACGAGGAGCTGAGCATCATAGAAAATTCGCTCCGTATCCCTGTGGCAATATACGAGGGCAAGAAGAATGCCTTGGGCAACATGATCCTAGCCAACGAGCGCACCGCACTTGTCGGCGTGGGGACCGATGCGGCGCTGAAGGATTTGGTGGCCAGCCACCTTAAGGTCGAGGTCCACGAGGGCACGATCGCGGGCATAAACATGACCGGGGTCTGCGCGGCGGTCAACGAAAAAGGCGTCGTTGCCCACCCGCTGACGAGCGAGGCGGAGCTCGTCAACTTGGGCAAAATTTTTAATATGCCTGTGGACGTCTCTACCATTAATTGCGGTTTTCCATACCTCCGCGTCGGGATGACCGCAAACTCAAAAGGCGTGGTCGTAGGAGAGCAAACAACAGGCCCCGAGATGGCCAGGATAGAGTCGTCCTTGGGTTTGCAAGGTGATTGAAAATGAGCAACAGCTATGTCGTCAAAGGGAAATTCAAACTGAAGTATGAATGGAAGCAGTTTACAAAGACCGTCCAAGCTAAAGACGAGGCGTCCGCAGCCAGTGTTGCCAAGAGCATCCTTGGCGGAAACCACGGCGTCAAGCGCTTCGAGATAAAGGTGGATTCCGTAGAGCTAGCGCCGGTGAAGGCACAATGAGCACAGCCAGGACGCCTGCAAAGCAGAAGACCGCACCAAAGCTCGCCCCAAATGAGGAGCTCAACGCCCTGCTTCAGGAGTTCAGTCAGCTGAAGGGCTACGGCGACGCAATGCGGCAGCAGGCAGAGTTCACCACTAACGTGATAGCCGAGCTCGTCCTCTCCAGGAACAGCCTCCAGGAGATCTCCAAGAGGGGCGGCAACGGCGAGACGCTCATACACATCGGGGCCGGCAATTACATCAGGGCCGAGCTCAAGGGCGTCAACTCGGTCGTCGTAGGCATCGGCGCGAACGTCTCGGTGGAGAAGAGCCTCGAGTCCGCCCTGACTGAAGTCGAGTCTAGGCTGAAGCAGGGTCAGGAGCAGGCGGTTGTGATCCAGAACCAGTACTCTCAGGTCGCCGCGAGGCTCCAGCAGCTGCAGGCCAGAATCGACCAGCTGTACGCCCAGTTAGAAAATGCCGGGCAGGCATGATCATTGTTCGACAAGCTGAAGAAGGCCCTCGGCGAGTTCGTAACCGACATATCTACCCGGTCGATCTCCGAGGGCGACCTCGAGTCCTCGCTCTGGAACCTCCAGCTCGCGCTCGTGGAGTGCGACGTGGCGCTCCCTGCCGCCGAGTCCATCACAAACTCGCTCAAGGAGAGGCTGGTCGGCGTGAAGGTCAAGCGATTCGAGGACATTGCCCCTGTGGTGAATAGTTCTTTCGAATCGATCCTTGAGGAGAGCCTCTCCAGCGCGGACCTCCTCTCGATGGCAAAATCGAAGTCTCCGTTCTCAATAATGTTCGTCGGCGTTAACGGCACCGGGAAGACGACCACTATAGCAAAGGTGGCCAGGTATCTGCTGGACAACGGCGTCTCCGTCATGTTCGCATGCGGGGACACCTACAGGGCCGGATCCGAGGAGCAGATCGAGACCCATGCGCAGAAGCTGGGGGTCAAGGTCATAAAGCACAAGTACGGGGCAGACCCCGCGGCCGTCGCCTTCGACGCCGTCACCTACGCCAAGAACAGCAGGGTCGGCGTAGTCCTCATCGATACGGCGGGGCGGATGCAGACCGACAAGGACCTCATGGGGGAGCTGATGAAGATAAAGAGGGTCGTTCAACCGGACATGACCATCTTTGTAGGCGACTCGCTGGCCGGGAACGATGCCCTGCATCAGGCTGAGGAGTTCAACAAGAGCGTCAGCATCGACGGGGTGATACTGACGAAGGTCGACGCCGACTCCAAGGGCGGCGCCGCGATATCCATCTCCAGCGCCATAAAAAAGCCGATATTCTTCCTCGGCGTCGGGCAGTCTTACAAAGACCTGATCCCGTTCGACGCGTCCTGGGTGATTAAGAATATCTTATCAAAGACCGAGAAGAAATAATTACCCTTTAGAATCATCTGGATTCTGCTATCGAAAAGATTTTAAGCAGCAATTTTTGTTTAGAGGTCCTTACTGTTGGAGGGAATCGTCGTGAAGAGCCTTAGAGGACGGGACTTTCTGGACACTGCCGACTTCACTAGGGAAGAGCTCACCGCAATGCTCAGCAGGGCCGCCGAGCTGAAGTCGGAGACCCTGCGCGGCAGCCGCATCAATACGTGCCTTGCGGGGAAGAGCGTCGCGCTCCTCTTCCAGAAGCCATCGACCAGGACCCGCATATCCTTCGACGTCGGCGTCCACCAGCTTGGCGGGCACCCGATCTACTTGGGATGGAACGAGCTCCAGCTCGGCCGCGGGGAGACCGTCACCGACACCGGCAGGACGTTCGACTGCTTCGTGGACGGCATCGTGGCGCGCGTCTTCAGGCACAGCGACCTGGAGGAGATGGCTCGTGTGGCAGATGCCCCTGTGGTCAACGCGCTCAGCGACTCGTCGCACCCGTGCCAGGCGATGGCGGACTGCCTTACGATAATCGAGAGGAAGGGCCGGATCGAGGGCATCAATGTCGCATTCGTCGGGGACGGGAACTCTAACGTCTGCAGGTCCCTTGCGGAGATCGTGCTGCAGATGGGCGGTAAGATGGCTATAGCATCGCCCAAGGCGTTCATGCCGCCAGACGAGTTCGTGCGCTCGGCCAGGAGGCTCTCATCGGGCGCCGCCAGCCTGGAGCTGACGGAGGACCCCAACGACGCCGTGAAGGAGGCGGGCGTGGTATACACCGACGTTTGGGTATCGATGGGCCAGGAGGCCGAGGCTGAAGCCCGCCGGTCCTCAATGCGCCCGTACCAGCTGAACGCCAGCCTCATGGCTACCGCCCCGAGTGATGCCATCGTGATGCACTGCCTGCCCGCCCATAGGGGGGAGGAGGTGACGGCGGAGGTCATCGACGGCAGGAACTCCGTCGTATGGGAACAGGCAGAGAACAGGCTCCACGCCCAAAAGGGGATAATGTCGCTCCTCTTCTAAATCCGCCTGGTGCTCGCATTGAAGCTCATAGCCTACTCGACAGCCGACCCTGCGGGGGTTAACATCGCAGCGCACCTGCGTTCGCTGCTCCCCTTCTCGCCGTGCGCCTTCGGATCGGCGAGCGCGATGTCCTGCGGCGACTACTGCCTGGTCGGCCTGCCCGGCCCGCTCATCAGCCTCGAGATGGACGCAGGCGGCATCGAGTGGCTCCTCTGCCTCTCGAGGCACAAGAGCGAGTCCGGAAGAGCCTGCCTCACCGCGCACACGCCCGGCAACCCTGCCGGCAAGGCAGACTACGGAGGGGAGCCGGGCAGCGTCGGGATCTCGAACGCCCGCCTGCAGTCCGTACTGATCAGGGAGCTCGTGAAGTCCAGGGATGCGCTCGGCCTATCCATAGACGTCTCTGTCGAGGCGACCCACCACGGCCCGACCGAGCTGGCCTTCCCCGTGACCTTCGTCGAGATCGGCAGCGAGAGGCAGTCGTGGGAGGACCCGGGACTAGGGGGCGCGGTTGCCCGTGCAGTCGCAGCGAGCATAGGTTGCCTGTCCGACGCCCCCCCGAGGGCCGCCATGGCGGTCGGCGGCGGTCATTACCCTGAGAAGTTCACCGCCCTGATGGCGTCCGGAGAGTACAGCATAGGCCACATCATACCCAAGTACGCCCTGACCGCAAACCCTGACCCCGCGATATTCCGGCGCTGCATGGAGAGGACGCAGGGCGGATGCTCGTGCATCATCGTGGACTGGAAGGGTACACCATCAACCGCGAAGGATGCCCTCAGATCTATCTCCCAGTCGTCAGGCATCGAATTGGTAAGGGTATGAATTAACCGAAAATACAAAGATTTAA
>MAGS01000003.1:5169-14739 GCA_001717005.1 Candidatus Methanomethylicus mesodigestus
CCGGAAGAGCCTGCCTCACCGCGCACACGCCCGGCAACCCTGCCGGCAAGGCAGACTACGGAGGGGAGCCGGGCAGCGTCGGGATCTCGAACGCCCGCCTGCAGTCCGTACTGATCAGGGAGCTCGTGAAGTCCAGGGATGCGCTCGGCCTATCCATAGGCGTCTCTGTCGAGGCGACCCATCACGGCCCGACCGAGCTGGCCTTCCCCGTGACCTTCGTCGAGATCGGCAGCGAGAGGCAGTCGTGGGAGGACCCGGGACTAGGGGGCGCGGTTGCCCGTGCAGTCGCAGCGAGCATAGGTTGCCTGTCCGACGCCCCCCCGAGGGCCGCCATGGCGGTCGGCGGCGGTCATTACCCTGAGAAGTTCACCGCCCTGATGGCGTCCGGAGAGTACAGCATAGGCCACATCATACCCAAGTACGCCCTGACCGCAAACCCTGACCCCGCGATATTCCGGCGCTGCATGGAGAGGACGCAGGGCGGATGCTCGTGCATCATCGTGGACTGGAAGGGTACACCATCAACCGCGAAGGATGCCCTCAGATCTATCTCCCAGTCGTCAGGCATCGAATTGGTAAGGGTATGAATTAACCGAAAATACAAAGATTTAAATTGAACTCTACCTTTTTAGCCCTTTGCTCACACAATACACAATGGTGAGAGCGATGGGTCTATCTGAGTCCTTCCGGTCTATGGGCAAGGTCCTCAAGCTGTCGAGGAAGCCCGACTTCGACGAGGTAAAGCTGTCCCTGAAGATATGCTTCTTGGGAATGATAGCCGTGGGCATCTTTGGTTTCATTATCCAGATGCTCTCATCGCTGCTCCTCGGTTTAGGAGGCTGAATCCATGCCGGAGAATACTGCGCAGGCTTCAGCAGCCAGAATCTTCGCGATCAGGACTACCGCTGGGCAGGAGTCCAACGTGGCGCTCCTGATCGAGAGGCGATGCAACTCTAAGAAGATCCCCATCAAGGCCATAGTGTCGCCCCAGGACGTGAGGGGATACGTATTCCTGGAGGCAAGCGGTCCAAACATCATCAACATTGCCATCGAGGACGTCAAGCACATCAAGGGATGGGTGACGGGGAAGGTCGAATTCAACGACATCCTGAAGTTCATCCAGCCGAAGCCGGTTGTGGACATCGTTGATGTCAACGACAAGGTCGAGATCATAGGCGGCCCGTTCAAGAGCATGCAGGCCAAGGTCACGCGGGTCGACAAGGCGAAGAGCGAGGTAACGCTGGAGCTGCTGGAGGCCCCGTACACGCTGCCTATAACGGTCCACGCCGAACAGGTGAAGCTCATCTCGCGAGGAGAGCCGCCAAAGGCGAAGGAGGAGAAGCCCGCCGACAAGGCTGAAGAGAAGACCGACATATTCAAGGCATTTGAACAATTAGAGGATGAATGAACATGGCAACTAAGAAGACCTTCAGCTTCTTGGTCGATGGAGGAAAGGCGACCGGGGGTCCGCCGATTGGCCCGACCCTTGGCCCGACAGGCCTTAACATCCTCCAGGTCATAAATGCAATCAATGACAAGACCAAGGACTTTGAAGGAATGAAAGTTCCGGTTAAGGTAATTGCCGACCCAGAAACCAAGGAATTCGAGGTCGAGGTCGGTGTACCTACCACCACAGCCCTCATAGTGAAGGAGCTTAAGCTTGAGAAGTGCTCAGGCAACTCCAAGGCTGAGAAGGTGGGAGACCTCAGTATAGAACAGGCTATCAAGATAGCCAAGACGAGGTATCCACTTTCTGTGGCAAGGTCACTAAAATCATGCCTCAAGGAGGTCCTTGGCACCTGCGTAAGCATAGGCGTTACCGTCTCCGGTAAGGACCCCCGCGATGCTCAAAAGGACATTGATGCGGGAACATATGACGAGCAGATAAATGCTGCGGAGGCTGCGTGATATGCAATTCGACATACCGAAGCTCACCGCGCTCGTTGACGAAGCCAAGAAGAACTCCAAGAGGAGGAACTTCTCGCAGGCGATGGAGCTCGTTGTGAACTTCAAGGGCCTGGACGTCAAGGCCCCTGAGAACAGGATCAACGAGAACGTCTCCCTTGCGAACCCCATAGGTCGCGACGTGAAGGTCTGCATGATCGCAGACGGTGACCTGGTGGTGAAGGCGAGGAACGCGGGCGCAGACCTGGTTATAACGAAGCAGGAGCTGGACCAGTACGCCGGCAACAAGAAGGCAGTCAAGAAGCTGGCAGACGCATACGACTACTTCGCGGCAAGGACGGACCTCATGGCAACTGTGGGAAAGACCCTCGGCTCCGTGCTTGGTCCTAGGGGCAAGATGCCCGAGCCAATCCCGCCAACGGCCAACGTAGAGCCGATCATAAAGCGCTACCGCAGCTCGATAAGGGTCAAGATCAGGGACCAGCCTGCTGTCAGGTGCAGGATCGGTGCAGAAGGGATGGACTCGAAGGCAATTGCGGAGAACATAATGGCTGTTCTGAACACCATCGACCGCAAGATAAAGCTCGACCAGTACCTGTCATCCATCGTTGTTAAGACAACCATGGGCAAGCCTGCTAAAATGAGGTAATCGCAATGTCGTCAAACACATCAGTCTCAAATGAAAAGGCCGAGAGCGTCAAGCAGATCCAGGAGCTCTTCCAGAAGTACTCGATCTTTGCGATAGCCGATCTCAAGGGCCTCAAGGCCAGCCAGCTCCAGGTGCTCAAGAAGAAGTTCAAGGACGACCTGGAGATCCGCGTAGCCAAGAACACGCTCGTCAAGATCGCGATAAAGAACCTTGCGAGCAAGTACAAGGACGTCGATGAGATCACGAAGTACCTGTCGGGGCCGAACGCATTCGTCTTCTCGAAGAAGAACCCGTTCTTCATGTACCTGATGTTCGAGAAGAACAAGGTGGCATCTGCAGCCGCGCCGGGCGACCTCGCGCCAAACGACATCACTGTAACCGCCGGAAACACCGGCATGCAGCCGGGGCCGATCCTAAGCAAATTCGGAGCCGCCAAGATACCGACCAAGATCCAGGACGGCAACGTCTGGATCGCGGAGGACACCGTGGCGGTCGAGAAGGGTCAGGCGGTCTCTGCCGATGTGGCAGACCTGCTCTCCAAGCTCGGGCTGAAGCCGATCATGGTCGGCCTCAAGCTCAGGATGGGCTATGACGGCGGCGTGATCCCATACGAGATCCTCAGCATAAACCTCGACGATTACAAGGCAAACGTTGCAACCGCAGCGGCATCCGCAGTGAACCTGTCGGTCAACGCGGTCTACCCGACGAAGGAGACTGCGCCGCTCATAATATCCAAGGCATTCGTAGAGGCAAAGGGTGTGGCTATCGACGCCGGAGTCCCGCTGCCCGAGCTGATCGGCGAGATGCTGGCGATGGCAGACGTGAAGGGCAAGGCGGTCGCACAGGCCGTCTCTGCCAAGAACCCGGAGCTCAAGTTCTGAGAGCAGTGCGGGGAATCCGCTATGGACGCAAATGCGGGTGGCGCGTCAGGCGCCATCCTTTTTTCAAACCAAATGGCCGCTCAAAGGCGAAGGATTTAAGTACTAATATTTTCGTATAAAATCCCGCTTGGTTGGGGGTGATTAAGATAGAATATATTTACGCCGGCATGCTTCTTCACAACGCTAAGCAGCCAATAAACGACGAGAATATCAAGAAAGTGCTCTCTGCCGCAGGTGTAGCAGTAGACGACGCTCGCGTCAAGGCCCTCGTTGCAGCCCTCAGTGAGGTCAACATTGATGAAGCCATAAAGTCCGCAGCCATCCCAGTAGCAGCCGCCCCAGCAGCAACCGCGGCTCCTGCGCCAGAGGCCAAGAAGGAAGCCAAGAAGGAAGAGAAGAAGGAGCAAGCCTCTGAAGAAGAGACAGCAGAAGGATTGGGTTCACTCTTCGGTTGATCCCAATGCCGGGCACCTTGCCTACCTCAGGAGCCTGGTCAAAACTCCCTTTTTTTAAATTTTTTTCATGATGCCCGCAAGAGCACCCGCCGGACCGACAATGCTTAACTATTTGTATAGTCTCAAGTGAAGATTATCTGGGGGAAGGGCAATGATACCTGCCGCAGACGCTTACAATCTTCAGTTCTTCAGCAGCAACGGCTTTCTCAGGAAGGAGTGCAAATGCTGCAAGAGGCACTTCTGGACATTGGACCCCGATAGGGACGTCTGCGGGGACTCGCCATGCGTACCGTTCTCATTCATAGGCGACCATCCGTTCAGGAGGAGCTACACGATCTCGGAGATGCGCGAGGCGTTCCTCTCCTTCCTCGAGAGGAACGGGCACACGAGGGTCCAGCGCTACCCTGTGGTCGCCCGGTGGAGGGACGACATATTCCTGACGATTGCCTCGATCGCCTGCTTCCAGCCGCACGTCACGAGCGGCGAGGTGCCCCCTCCGCACAACCCGCTCGCAATCTCGCAGCCCTGCATCCGCATGAACGACCTCGACAACGTAGGCAAGACCGGGGGCAGGCACCTGAGCATATTCGAGATGATGGCGCACCACGCCTTCTCCTCCAATGAGAGGGAGGTCTACTGGAAGGAGGACACCGTCCGGCTCCACCACGACTTCCTGACGAAGGACCTCGGCATAGACGGCAGGGAGATCACCTACATCGAGCACTGGTGGGAGGGCGGCGGCGACGCGGGCCCTGACCTCGAGGGGATGGTGCGGGGAATCGAGCTCTCGACCCTCGTCTTCATGCAGTACAGGAAGGTCGGCGGGGAGTACCAGGAGCTCCCGCTCAGGATAGTCGACACCGGATACGGCCTCGAGAGGTTCACGTGGGTCTCGCAGGGGACGCCGACCGCCTTCGAGGCGATCTACGGCGGGCTGCTGGGCGACTTCATGGGGCTGGCGGGGATAGCGATGCCCGATGAGCGTGCGCTGGCTGCCACCACAAAGTACGCCGGGCTGATGAACGTCGTCGATGCGGGTTCGCTCAAGGACGCGCGGGTCCAGGTCGCCAAGATGCTTGGCACGTCGCCCAAGGCGCTGGAGGCGCAGATGCTGCCCATCGAGAACGTCACGGCGCTCCTGGACCACACGAAGACGCTCGCCTTCATGCTTAGCGACGGCGCGGTCCCGTCGAACGTGCAGGCCGGGTACCTCGCCCGCCTCCTCGTCAGGCGCTCCAAGCGCCTCATAGAGCGCACGGGCATAAAGCTGCCCCTCTCCGAGCTGATCCTTATGCAGATCGACTTCTGGAAGGGGCAATTCCCAAGCCTCGCGGAGAACGTGGACTATGTCAGGAGGGTGACCGACCTTGAGGTCTCCCGGTACGAGCGGACGATCGGGCAGGGCAAGGCGCTCGTATCCCGGCTGATAAGGTCCGGCGAGGTGAGCCAGAAGGGTGCCCTGCCGCAGGAGAAGCTGATAGAGCTGTACGACTCCAACGGGCTGCCGCCGGAGATCGTCAAGGAGGTCTGCGAGCAGCAGGGGGTCAGCGTCGAGATACCCGACACATTCGACACCATAGTCGCCGACCGCCACTCCGCGTCGAAGGCGGCGGTCGCACCGGAGGGCGTGAAGGGCATCCTTGAGGGGCTGCCCACCCTCCCGAAGACCGAGCTGGTCTACTACTCCCAGCCGAAGGCGAGGACGATGGCCGCCAAGGTCCTCTACGCGGACGAGCGGCGCATAGTGCTCGACCGGACGATCTTCTACCCCGAGGGCGGCGGGCAGCCGAGCGACACCGGGTCGATCTCGTCGGGCAGCAGGCGGGCAGAGGTCGCCGAGGCGCAGAAGTCCATGGGGATCGTGGTCCACTTCGTGACCGGCGGCGCGCAGTTCAGGCCCGGGGATGCTGTCGCGTGCAGCATAAGCTGGGACCGGCGGATGAGCCTGGCGAGGCACCACTCCTCGACCCACATCCTGCTGGGGGCCGCCCGCAAGGTCCTCGGCAGCCACGTCTGGCAGCAGGGCGCGCAGAAGAACGTCGACAGGAGCAGGCTCGACATCTCGCACTTCGAGAAGATCACGCCGGAGCAGCAGCGCGAGATCGAGACCACAGCGAACCGCGTCGTCGAGGCTTGCAAGCCCATAAAGACATACTTCGAGGACCGAAACGTCGCAGAGCAGAGGTTCGGGTTCAGGCTCTACCAAGGCGGCGTCGTCCACGGGCCCACAATAAGGGTGGTCGAGGTGGAGGGCTGGGACGTAGAGGCATGCGCCGGCATACACTGCGAGAACACCGGCGAGATAGGCGTCATCAAGATAACCAAGTCGGAGCGCATCCAGGACGGGGTCGAGAGGATCGAGTTCGCCTCAGGGGAGGCCGCGCTCAGGGCCATACAGTCGACGGAAGCCACGCTCCAGAGCGTTGCCGAGATACTCAACACCCCCATCGAGCGCATAGAGAAAGCCTCCCGCGTCGTCATGGACGACTTCTCCGACTGCAGGAAGGGCATGGACCGCCTCAGGAGGTCCATGGCGGCCGAGCTCCTGCCAGTGCTCGCCTCGACCTCTGAGCAGGTCGGGGGGGCAAGGCTGATCGCCAGGGCATTCGGGAGCCTGACGTCGAGCGACCTGGTCGCCCTCGGCTCCAGCCTGGTCGCCAGCGAGCCGTCGCTGGTGGCGCTGCTGGCGTCAAAGGCAGACGGCAGCGTCGTCGTCATGGCGGGGGATGCCGCGGTCAAGGGCGGGTTCAGCGCCGGCAGGGCGATGGCAGAAGTCGCCGCGGTCCTGAAGGGCAAGGGCGGCGGCAAGCCCGACCTTGGGCAGGGGAGGGTGCCTCTCGTCGAGATGGAACGGTTTGCCGAGGCCTCTTCAAAGGTGAGGGCGGCAATGGAAAGCCTTAACCCGAGGGGATGACCTCTGATTACAGTATCGATCAGCGCGTCCAAATTCCATCTGTGGTGATCCGCATCTATGTCATCGATGCTCGACTTCAATCTTCTTGAGGAGAAGTGGCAGCGCCGCTGGGCAGAGGCGAAGGTCTTCGAGGCCAACCCCGACCCCGCAAAGCCGAAGTATTACCTGACCGTCGCATACCCTTACCCCAACGCCCCGCAGCACATAGGGCACGCCAGGACATACGCGCTGGCAGACGTCCACGCGAGGTACATGAGGATGAGGGGCTTCAACGTCCTCCTCCCGATGGCATTCCACTACACCGGCACCCCGATCCTGGCCATGAGCAAGAGGGTCATCGCGGGCGACAAGGAGCTCATAGACATATTCGTGAAGCTCTACGGCGTCCCGGAGGATGCCATACCCTCCTTCGCCGACCCCGTCAACATCGCGAGCCACTTCCACAAGGACCTCAAGCGCGGGATGCAGGAGATGGGCTTCTCCATCGACTGGAGGCGGGAGTTCACCACGGTCAAGCCGCAGTACAGCAAGTTCATAGAGTGGCAGTTCCACCGGCTCCACGCGAAGGGGCTGATCACCAAGGGCGCCCACCCGATCGGATGGTGCCCCTCGTGCAAGAACCCCGTGGGCCAGCACGACACGCTGGGGGACAAGGAGCCCGAGGTCGGCGAGTTCACCGCGATCAAGTTCGACCTCGACGGCGTGGCGCTCCCTGCGGCCACACTCAGGCCGGAGACCCTCTTCGGGGTGACGAATCTCTGGCTCAACCCTGACGCGCAGTACGTCGAGGCCTCCTTCAAGGGGCAGCGGATCATCGTCAGCAAGATCGCCATCGCCAAGCTCAAGGGCCAGTACGCAGACGTTGAGGTCATCCGCGAGGTCGCCGGCTCCTCGCTTATCGGCAGGCAGGTCACCAACCCGCTCACGAAGGGCAAGGTCACGATATTGCCCGCGGGCTTCGTCGACCCCGACAACGCGACCGGCGTCGTCATGTCAGTGCCCGCCCACGCACCATACGACCTGCTGGCGCTGAGGGACCTGAAGGGCAGCCGCGGGTCACTCTCGAAGTATGGCATATCCGACGAGTCGCTGGCCTTGATCGAGCCGGTCCCGGTGGTCCAGCTTGATGGTTACTCGCGCATACCCGCCCAGGACGTGGTCGACAGGATGGGCATCAAGGGGCAGCTCGACCCGAAGGCCGAGGGCGCAACCAAGGAGCTCTACCAGAAGGAGTTCCACACCGCCTCGATGCGCCCCGAGACCGGCAAGTACGCCGGGACCCCAGTCTGCCGGGCGAAGGACGATGTGAAGAAGGACCTCATCGCCGGCGGGAGCGCCTTCCTGATCTACGAGGTGATCAACGGACCCATCAAGTGCCGCTGCGGCAGCGAGGTGGTCGTCCACCTCCTCGGCGACCAGTGGTTCATCAACTACGGCGACGAGTCATGGAAGGCCCTCGTGAGGGGGCACATCGGGGAGATGTCGCTGGTGCCTGAGGACCTCAGGCAGGAGTTCATGAACGTCGTGGACTGGCTCAAGGAGAAGGCGTGCGCAAGGCGGTCAGGTCTCGGGACGCGCCTCCCGTGGGACAAGGACTGGATCATAGAGAGCCTCTCCGACTCGACGATCTACATGGCATACTACACAATCTCGAAGATCATAAACGAGCGCGGCATAGACGCCGCCCTCCTGGACGACGCCGCATTCGACTACGTATTCCTCGGGAAGGGCGACGCTGCATGCCTGAAGGTGGACCGGGATGCCGCAGAGGCCATGCGCAGGGAGTTCACGTACTTCTACCCGCTCGACAGCAGGCACTCCGGCAGGGACCTCGTGCCGAACCACCTCACGTTCTTCGTCTTCAACCACCTCGCAATCTTCCCGAAGGAGTACTGGCCGAGGCAGATCGCGGTCAACGGCAGCGTGCTCATGGACGGCAAGAAGATGTCGAAGTCGCTGGGCAACATAATCCCGCTCAGGAAGGCGATAAAGATCTACGGGGCGGACACACTAAGGGTCTCCATACTCTCTGCCTCTGAGCTGCTCCAGGACGCAGACTTCAGCGACACGCTGGCGAGGAGCACAAAGACCAAGCTGCAGGACTTCTACAGCCTGGCGCTGCAGTATGCCGATGCCGGCATGCTCGACCGGTCCGCACTGGACCAGATGGACAGGTGGATGCTGAGCAGGACCCAGAAGGTGGTCCAGCAGGCGGTCTGCGCGATGGACTGCCTGAGGGTGCGCGAGGCCATCAACGCCTCATTCTTCACGCTGCAGCAGGACCTGCAGTGGTACGTCCGGCGGAAGGGCACCTGCTGCTCGGACCCCAAGGTCCGCGCCGTCATAAAGTACGTCCTCGAGACCATAGTGAGGCTGATTGCCCCCTTCGCGCCGCACATGTGCGAGGAGCTCTGGGAGCGGATGGGCGGCACCGGCTTCGTCTCGGTTGCGGGCTACCCCGCGGTGGACCAGGCGCTCGTCGACGACAGGACCGAGATATCCGAGAACTTCATCAAGGGCGTCGTCGCGGACACCTCCGAGATCACGCGCGTGACCGGGCTCATCCCGACCAAGATATGCTACTACGCCGCGCCCAAGTGGAAGTGGGACTCCTACCTCAAGGTGATCCAGATACTCGAAGGCGGCACCGACCCGAAGCAGCTAATCCGGGAGGCCATGAAGGACCCCGAGATACGGCGCAGGGGCGGCGAGGCCGCAAAGTTCATCGGCAACGTCTCGCAGTGCGCAGTCTCCATGCAGAAGGAG
>MAGS01000030.1:0-45924 GCA_001717005.1 Candidatus Methanomethylicus mesodigestus
CTGCAGGTTCATGTCCGAGACTGCCAGTTTGGCATTGATTGAACAAGACTCGACAATCTCGTGCCGCCCTAGATCAAAAATGGCCCCGCCATAAGAGCATTGCAAGGCATGGACGCCACGGAGCAGGAGCGCGGTGGAGGATGATGCGGAGCCGTCGATGTATAGCGTGGCATTGTAAAGCGTGTTCCCATAGTGATCCAAGGTACGGCATGACACCGTGAAGAGCTCGACGATTGTTGATGGGCAGCGGCATAGTTCTACGCTCTGGCATCGGTCAGCTATGCACACGGTTATTGATTGGGGGCAGCCCCGCAGCGTGGCATGGCCTGCAAGCGTTGCAATGTGATCGCCGCCGGACTCGATGACAGCGTCTGCAGGCTGCCCATCAAGGAAGACGTAGACGTCGTGGACGGCACAGTGGGCGGTGTTGACAGCCGGCAAGGAGAGGGCCAGGCACAGGAAGGCTACGGCGGCGAGAGGATACAAAAGAGGGCCCCAAGATGGGGCCCGATATTAAAACAAAAGGTCATGCAGGCAGGCTTGCCTAATGCGTTATTGCCAGCCCTTCGTTGCGCCAATCGAAGGAGACCCTCGACCTACCTTTGTGCACGCCTTTTTGCAGGACATAGCCGACTATCAGCGGAAGCCCTATTGTCGCCTCAGTGTAGACCGTTGCGCGGGTCGCCTTCTTGGAGACCTTCCCCCAAGACTTGGCTTCATCGAGCGTGCTTCCCGTCAGCCCGCCCCAGTGCGGAGCGTCGGCGGTTATTTGGAAGCTGTAGGAGTGCCCCTTCGTATAATCGAGCATTACGGCGGCATCGTTAATGTAGTTCTTCGGAACGCCCCCGCCCACGTAGATCGAGCCGGTCTTCTTGGACCTTAGCACAATCTGGGCGATCTCCATGTTGTCCTTGAGGACATCGATAGTGAACGTCTTGACCTTCTTCTCGGCAGCCCACCTGTAGAAGCCGGCGAGGCCTATCCCTATCGAGCTGTCGGCTATGGCGGGGCAGAAGACGGGAACGCCGTGCTTGTGGGCCTGATAGAGGATGGAGCTCTCGTCGGTTATGGTCGATCCGAGCCGGTAGAGGAATTCCCGGGTCGAGTAGGTCTTCGCCTCAAGCCTTGAGCAGAAATCAGCGATGTGGTCGTCGCACTGCACAAAGCCTATCTCGTCAACATACGAGTCGTATATGCGGTCTATGTAGAGATCGTGCAGCTTTTCATCGTCTGAATTCGGAGTCCCCTTGTAGTGCCGGTACCCCAGAGCGGTGTAATAGTCCTGATAGAGTATCGCCCCGGTCGAGACGATGACGTCGACGATGCCCTTCGAGACCATCCCGCTCAAAACTTTGCGAAGCCCGCCGGCGATCAGTGCGCCGGAGATGCCAAGCATGACCGTCGGCCTATCCTTGTCGGAGAGCATGTTCTCGTATACAGCTGCGCATTCGGCTAGGCTGCGAGACTGTATGCCACAGTCCTTCCAAGATTCGACCAAATCCTTGACTGATATCGCTTTATCAAGGTCGACCGGCTCAACCGGCGTCTTTAACAGCGACTTCCTTTCCTGGATCACATCCGGAGTCAGATTCACCTCATCTGACTTCTGCTTGAAGAATTTGAAGACGGGCTTATCCATTCAAGGCACCTTCATTAAAACCAATATCTGTTGGATTTAAATTTATGTATCAGCGTTTAAAGCTTCTCGTGCGAAATGGTTCATTGAATTAATGACATAGATTGATAAAAGAACTGCCCAGCAACAAAAATTATGAGGACGTTCAGGAGATGGCGAAAACGGAAGGCGGGCCGCCCAGCGCCGGCTTGAATGGTGTTGCGCAGCATGCCTGCTGGATGAGCGCGATCGAGGCAGGCAGATCAATCCGGGACCTCAACTATGATATCAGAGCCCTCGATATGCACAGGGTATGTCTTCAGCGGCGCTATCTCTGCCCCTCCCTCAGGGAGGTCCTTCACGAGCCCGTTCGTCACGTCAAAGCTTGCCCAATGCTTGTCGCACCATATTAGGTCGCCTTGAAGCTTGCCGGTGAAGAGCGGATTGCTCAAGTGCGTGCATAACGACTGGGTCGCATATATCTTGCCGCCGGCATTCACCAGCAGGATCCTTGTCCTGGACGCCTTGATGCTCTTCTTTGTTCCTGGAGGGAATTCATCCACCTTCGCTACCTTAACGCGGGGCAAAAGGTTCACCAAGCATATACAGACAGGGAGATGCTATAAGAATTACGGAATCATCTTTACTGAAAACGGATTAGTGCCACCTCAAAGAGACAAGGATGATCGCGATCAGGAGCAGCGCCACGCCAAGAACCTGAAGCGGTGCCATTCGTTCTCCGAAGATTACGGCGGCGGCAGACACGGATGTGATGATCTCCAGCACGCTCAGTATTGACGACCTTGTCGGACCGATTATCCTTAGCCCCTTGATGAAGGATATGATGGAGAGGGAGGTACTGATGGTGGCGGTAAGGATGATCCAAAGCCATCCGTCGATTGACCAGACAAAATTGATTCCCCCGAAGGCGAGCGCGTATGCAGAGACCACTGCCGCAGCAAATCCGATGATATAGAATGACGCGACATCCCCGGCCATGCCTTTTAGGAGCCTCGAGCATCCAATGACGTATGCCGCATATACCACGGCAGACCCAAACGCGATGCCGACGCCCAATAGCGACAGGTCATACTCAGGATTGACGACCAGCAGAAGCCCGATGGAGGCCAAGGCCAGCGAGAGCAGCGTGACCTTGGTGACGTGCTCCCACCTCATGACGATGGAGGCGGCAGTGACCAATGCAGGGTAGGTATAGAACACGAGGACGGTGATCGAGATTGGGATATACTGAAGCGCCAGAAAGAGGAGGCCGGACTGCAGGGAGTATGCGATGCCTCCCAAGAAGAACAGGCTCAGGCATTGTCCCCTTGTTGGGCGCGGTATCTTGCCAGCAGAGCGCAGCACGGCGCCGATCGACGCAAATGCCAACAGGAAACTCAGGAGGAGGAGCTCGACCACCCCAACGCCGCTGCCGTATGCGAGCCTGGCAAAGACTCCCATGAACCCATAGGAGACCGCCGAGACCATGACCAAGAGGCTGCCTTTCATTCGCTGGTCCATCAGCATCAGCTTCTGCAGACAATTCAGGTTGAGACTGGAAATGGCTTATATTGATTATGAGACGGAAGAGATGGGCGCATGTTGCGCGGGATGGGCAGCGGCACGGGCACAGCTAAGCTTTTTATTAGGAAATATCGTCTCATAATAACATCTTGAGAGGAAAGCCAAATGCCCTCTGACGAAATCACGGCTTCAGCACCCGCGACCATTGCAAACCTTGGACCGGGTTACGACTTGATGGGGATGGCGTTGGACAGGCCAAGGGACATCCTCAGGGTTGAGCTGCAGGCAGGCGGAGTGGATGCGATCACAGTTAGAGGGCTGGGCAGCGAGTCGCTAAAGATACCGGCCGGAAAGAACGCCTGCGTCGTGGCAGGCAGGGCGGTTCTTGCTCAGGCAGGAGCCGAGAAGTACAGGCTAAAGATGCAGCTGGAGAAGGGGGTGCCGCCAAGGATGGGGATGGGGAGCTCCGGGGCGTCTTCTGCAGCAGGGGCATTTGCGGTCAATGCGCTCCTCGGCTACCCGCTTGACCAGATGCATGTGCTGAGATGCGCAATGGAAGGCGAGAGGGCATCCTGTGGATCGGCGCATGCGGATAACGTGGCTCCTGCGCTCCTGGGGGGCATCACCGTAATTACGGGTTACGAACCGCTGAATGTCGTCAAGCTATCGCCAATTGAAGGCACCGCAGTGGTTGAGGTGAGCCCAAGGATAGAGTTGGCGGCAGAGAAGACCAAACTTGCGCGCGAGGTCCTTCCTTCGAGCGTCCCGTTGAGCAAAGTGGTGGGGCAGATGGCGGCGTTCTCTTCCCTGCTGTTAGGTATTGTCCAAAAGGATGCGGTGCTGATGGGCAGGGGAATATCCGGTGACGGGATAATCGAGCCGGCAAGAGCAAAACTCATACCGGGATTCATAGACGTGAAGGCGGCTGCCATGCATGAGGGGGCGCATGGCGCAACGATTAGCGGCGCTGGACCGACGGTTTTTGCGCTTGCCCCTATCGAGAGGGCAGACGCGGTCGGAAAGGCGATGGTGAGGGCGTTCACGGCAAATAGTATTAAATCAGTTTATGCCATCTATCAGTGCAGCCAAGAGGGTACCAAGATTGTCTGAGCCCATCCTCAGGTGTATGAAGTGCCATAAAGAGTACGACGCATCGCAGATAGTATACACATGCACAGGGTGCGGTGCCCTGCTTGAAGTGGTAATCGAGCCGCCAAAGGTCACCCTTAAGGAGATGGCAAGGAGGCCGTTAAGGGTATGGAGATACAGGGAGTTCCTGCCTATAGCGAAGGAGACCCCCATAATATCCCTTGATGAGGGCGGAACGCAGCTCTACAGATGCGATAAGCTGGCAAAGTGGGCAGGCATAAGAAGGCTGTACATCAAATACGAAGGTGCGAACCCGACAGGCAGCTTCAAGGATAGAGGGATGACCCTGGGGGTCACCAAAGCCAAGAGCCTTGGGTCCAAGGCAGTAGCCTGCGCATCTACGGGCAACACGTCCGCGTCGCTATCCGCTTACGCCGCCAGGGCAGGACTGACGTGCTACGTAATTTTGCCGGCAGGGAAGGTTGCCATGGGAAAGCTGGCCCAAGCATTGATGCACGGCGCAAAGGTGATATCCGTTAAGGGCAACTTCGACCAGGCATTGAATATAGTGATGGGCATCTCAACCAAGATGGGCATATACCTGCTGAACAGCATCAACCCTTGGAGGCTTGAGGGGCAGAAGACGCTCGCATTCGAGGTGGTGGATCAGCTAGGGCACGTGCCGGAGATGGTGGCGGTACCCATGGGGAACTGCGGCAACATATCAGCAATATGGAAAGGGTTCAAAGAGTTCCAAGACGCGGGCATAACGGATTGTCTGCCGAGGATGTACGGGGTGCAGGCAGCGGGATCCGCGCCCGTTGTGAGGATGCTGAGGGAGAACCTGTCAGAGCTTGCTCCTGTCAACTCGCCGGAGACCGTCGCGACGGCCATAAGGATAGGCAACCCCGTGAACTGGCCCAAGGCGGTCAATGCCATAAAGGAGTCAAAAGGGGCCTACGACGCAGTCTCGGACGATGAAATCGTCGAGACTCAGAGGATAATCGCATGCCTGGAGGGCATAGGGGTCGAGCCTGCCAGCGCAGCATCGGTTGCAGGAGTCAGGAAGGCAGCAAGCATCGGAGCGATGGATGCGGATGCCGAGGTGGTCTGCGTTTGCACGGGCCACCTTCTTAAGGATCCCGAAGAGGTAATCAGCATATGCGGCAAACCGATAGAGGTGCCCCCAGACCTGAAAGCGGTATCTGAGATGCTGTCGCCGGTCTGATTTGGAGCGGCGCGGGCGGTCAGCTGTGGAATGTCTCCTCGATCCCGCGCTCCTCAATCATCTCAAAGGGCTTTAGTATCCTCAGCAGGATGTCGGTGCGCGTGATTATGCCGACGGGTTTGTGCTGTGAGTTTACGACGACCAGTCGACCTATGCTGGATCGCTGCATCTTTGTCATGGCCTCAAGGATGTCCTCGTCGGAATCGATGATGATCGGGCGCCTGCTCATTGCCTCACGCGCCGTGATGTCAATCTTCCCCTCGCTGACGCAGCGAGCAATATCTGTACTCGTAATGACGCCAATCAGCGCATCGTTATCCACTACGGGCGCAGCCCTGATGAACTCCTTGTAGAGTATCAACGCGACTTTGTCGAGGCGCATCGCCGCGGGGATTGTAACGAGGCGTTGCGACATGACGTCCTGCACCTTCGCCTTTGGAATGCTGATAAGGGTTATGACGTCGAGGAGCAGCTCTCCGTGGAGGTCGTCCCTCCCGGTTATCGTTCCTTCGATCACCATCCTCCCCGACGGCGTCGGCCCTATCACGATGTCCTCGCCAGTATTGAACCGCGAGAGGTTCCCCAGCACCTTGAGGATCGCCTGGCAGAAGTCAGGGCTGAAGACGCTCTTGAAGAGAATGTCGGTCACTGCGACATCGGTCTTGCTGCCGTGCTTTGTGAATATTGGCACGGACAATGAACGCATGCTCCTCGGAACATTAAAGCTCTCATAAGCCTTTCCCGTCGGCAAGTATCCGCCCTTGGGCCCGGGTATCGCCTCGACAAGGCCGATTGCCCTCAGCACAGGCATGATGTTCCGGACGGTCCCCTCGTCTCTTCCTGTCTTTGATGCAATCTCCTTGCTCTTTACAAGAGCGCGCTTCTTGTCGTAAAGTTCCAAGAGGGCAACGATGATATCCTTTTGTGGAGCGGAGAGTGACGACATATCAATCCAACCGGATAATAACTGTCTCTTATACACNACGCTATAGGCTGTTGTGGAATAATGACCCTTGATTCATTGTTCGCCAATACAGCCACGAGGCTCGCAGGGAAGGTTGCGGTCGCGTGGCACGATAGAGAGTACACATTCGGCCAAATGGAGGCCGCGTCCAACAAAATGGCCCAAGCACTGCTCAGGCTTGGCATAGCGAAAGGTGAGAGAGTCTGCATATTCATGCAGAACGCGCCTGAATTCATAATGGCACACTTTGGAATCCTAAAGGCGGGCGCGGTTGTTGTGCCCCTTAACGTCATGTATCGTCAGCATGAGCTGCGGTATATGATAAACGACTCGGAGGCGGCGGCCATCATAGTCTCTGAGGCAAACCTCCAGCATGTGCTGGACGTCAGATCAGAGCTCAGATCAGTAAGATTGGTAATCGCAATAGCCGAGAAGGTTCCGGCAGGCTGCTATTCGTTCTACGATCTGATTTCACGAGAGGATGGATCGAGGCCCAAGGCAGATAACGATGAGGGGGACCTTGCAGTCATCTGCTACACGTCGGGAACGACGGGCATCTCAAAGGGAGCGATGCTCACGCATGCAAATTTCATATCGAACATAAGCACATTGGCCAAGATCTGGGAGCTTGCGGAGGGGGACAGGGTACTCATGGCACTCCCGATGTTTCACATTCACGGCCTGGGAATAGTCATCCACGGCATGGCCTACTGCGGATTTTCCATAGCTCTGCTGGAGAGGTTCGACTCCCAGAAGGTTTTTGAGGGGATCCAAAGGCACGGGTCGACAGTCTTCATGGGAGTCCCTACGATGTACATCAAGCTGCTTGAGGACAAGTCAGATGAGCACGACATAAGGTCGGTCAGGCTCTGGACTGTCGGCTCGGCACCAATGCCTATCGAGGCGTACAACAAATTCAAGGAGAAGTTTGGCGTCGAGATGCTTGAGAGGTACGGAATGACGGAGACCTCGCCGGTCATCACGTCGAACCCCTACAGAGGCGTGAGAAAGCCAGGGTCCGTAGGGCAGGCAATACCGGGCGTCGAGGTAGCGATCTTTGGCGAGGGGGAGAGTGCCCAACGGGGCGAGGTTGGAGAGATCGCAGTACGCGGACCCAACGTAATGAAGGGGTACTGGAAGAAGCCCGGCGAGACGGAGGAGGCTTTCAAGGATGGGTGGTTCAGAACGGGCGACCTTGGCAAGCTGGACGGTGAGGGATACCTGACGATCGTGGGGAGAAAGAAGGAGATGATAATCGCTAGCGGCTTCAAGGTCTTTCCACGCGAGGTCGAAGAGGTCATCCACGCGTACCCGAAGGTCAAGGAAGTTGCGGTTGTTGGATTGCCGGACCCGGTGAGGGGGGAGAGCGTGAAGGCGTTCATTGTCCTCAAGGAAGGCGAAACGGCAACACCGGAGGAGATGGATGCTTATTGCAGGAGGGTTCTAGCGGCATTCAAGGTGCCGCGCACTTACGAGTTCGTCAAGGAGATACCGAGGACGCCCAGCGGAAAGACGCTGAACCGGATCCTGTCGAGGGCCAAGGTCAAGGATTTCATGGAGACGTCGGTGAAGAGCATCGATAGGCGAACGTCCTCATACGAGGCGGGGAAGTATATGAAGGATCTCGGCGTGGGAAGCCTCATAGTAACCGATAATGACATGCCGATAGGGATCGTAACCACGAGGGACATCCTTTACAAGGTCATGTCGACAGGGAGCCTCGGGAAAGACGTTTCGCTGAGCAACGTAATGTCAACCCCCCTGATCACGATAGACGCAGAGGAGGATATCGCGAAGGCGTCGGCGATCATGCGCAAATGGAACGTCTGGAGGCTGCCGGTTGAAGGTCCGAACGGGCAGATAGTGGGAATGCTGAGCGGGACGGACATATTCAAGGCATTCGCCGGAAGGAAGATGGACGTCGAGCCGAAGCGAAAGCAGTGACCTAGGCGGTTCCGTCCTCAAGAAAGGTCTCCGCACGAACAGAATAGTTCGCCCAACGCCTTATAGAGGGCTTCGAGGCCTTCACCGCTCACCGATGAGACCGCGATGACCCTCTTCCGCTTCTCCAGGTCGCTGAGCAACGAGGACAGATTGTGGACAAATTCCCCTTTCAGCCCCTCGGATTTGGGGGCGGTTATGCGCTCCTGCCATAGAACCGATGCCTTTCGGTCTAGGAGGTCGGATTTGCTGAGGACGTCAAGAGATGGGACGCCCAGTTTCAGCTCTGCGATGAGTCCCAGAAGGCGCAGGGCAGCGTAGTCCGCCCCAGAGACGGCGGATAGGTCGAGCAGCATTATGGCGGCAGTCTTTCCCCTGAGCTTTGATGCTAGACTCGACCCCAGCTGCCTGAAGAGGAAGAGCTCCATCTGCCCCGGCGTGTCGATGATCTTGAAGTCGCCTTGCAGGGAATGGATCGAACCAGCCACGTCTCCGATACGACTCTCGATGATCTCGGACGCCTTGATTAGTGCGCCGTTTGGGCTCAGACCCTCCTTTTCCATCAGGTCGCAGACTCGGACGATCGACCTGATGTCGTAGTCAGGGAGATACGGCAGGCGCTCTGCGCCCGGGTCGAGATTTATCACGCAACTGGAGATGCCCGATTGGACCATCCATTCTGAGAGCTTCGATGTCAGGGAGGTCTTGCCGGAACCCGCTGGCCCGATAACCATAAGATTCGTCGCCATTGCCGATCAGTGACTATCAAGGGTGAAATGTCGGGATAAAAACGTATGCGTTGCCACGAGCCGCCCTGCACTGATGAGGGATATGCGCATAGCAGATTTAATATATCGATTGAGGGAAAGTTAAGCAGAGTAACGAGCATTTCGAATCCAAGTAGGCGAAGGTTATGGTAAAGGTCGCATTTAGGTATAATCAAGAACTTGTTCAATGGATCAAGAGCAGCGGGTCAGGTGCGAAGTGGAACAGGGATGAGAAGGTATGGGAGTTTCCAGATGAGCTTTTGGACGGCCTGAAGGCCAAGGCCGCAGAGCTCAACATAGAGGTGAAGACAAGCACCGGGGCACCACAGGCAAGGGCGGACCAGCAGCCACCGCCACTTAGAGAGAGTTACCAGGCAAAACAGGACGACAGGCTCGGATATGTCGAATGGGACGAGCCCCAGAGGCAACAGAGGACACGTTTTCAGGAAGACGCAGATCGCCAGCAGCCACCAGCCCAAGAGCAGAGGTCAGGCCCGCTGAAGGAGGGCGAGATCCGGCTCAGAAGATCAAGGGATGGAAGGTTCGTGCTGATGAGCATGAATTTGATCGCGTTCACCACGGATGTCGAAGATCTGATCAGCGGCAAGAAGGACAGCGTCAAATTTAGGCTCCTGCCGCCAAGACCGCCGCCGCAGCAGCAGAATACACGATGATCGAGCGGTGCCAAGGGGCACCCCTCTCATCGGAGGCGTGCCAAGAAGTGAGTTGAAGACTCGACGCAGGCATGACGGTGACAGAGTTTTAAAAAAATAAGAAATGGAAAGGAAAAAAAAGAAAAAAATTATGGGTAAAGCTTTGCGATGAACTCTGCGTCCAGTGGCTTCGCAAAGAGGCTCACTACCAAGGTTACGATTATCGATGCTGCAACACCTGGGAAGAAGGCGTATATCGGGGTCACCGGTGGAGCGAGGAAGAGATACCACAGCTGCGATACCAAGAATCCCGCGACCATGCCGCTGATAGCGCCAAGTTTGTTTGACCTCTTTATGAAGAGCGCGCCGACGATTGGGCCGAAGAAGGAGCTCGCAAGAACCTGCCATGTGTAGGCCGAGAGCGTCACAATTAGACCGGGCTGGAAGATGGCGAACATGCAGCAGACCACTGTGACTACCAATGAAATCATCTTGGTCAGGGAGAGTTGAGAGCGGTCGCTCATCTTGGCCCTGAATGGACGTATGAGATCCCGAGTTATTGTTCCTGCTGACATGTGAACGAGGGAGTCTATCGTAGATGTGGCAGCGCACAGCACGCCCGCGAGGAAGAGTGTGACCAGCCATGTCGGGAAGGCCGCGTTGATAAAGGTAGGGATGATGAAGTTGGCGTTCATGGTCATCACGTTATAGCCGAGGGGCAGGAGTATGGCACGTGACAGAGGGCCGTAGGAGTATGCAGCCAGCGGGAATATGAACGACCCAAGAACGGCGATCAGAAGCGCCCTCTTGAGGTTGATCCTGTTGCAGATTGTCGAGTACCGGAGTATCATCTGCGGCTGTGCCAGAGCACCGAAGCCCATGACAGCAGACAGGCCTATCACGGTCGCCCACAGGTTGCTGCCCATCGCCGGGAACGTCACTGTCGATGCGCTGATAGAAGCCAGCGTCTCGTGTGCGGAGATCACTCCGCCAAGCATTGTGTATGAGGCGACCCATACAACGATAACTGCAACGGTCATGACGATCCCCTGCAGGAACTCCGCAATAGTCACCGAGAAGAGGCCGCCGCTGAAGACATACAGGGCGATTATCGCGCCTGAGACCACCACGCCCACCCAGAAGGGAAGCCCCACAAGCGAGGACAAGGCAGCAGCCATTGCTATGAAAGCGGCCACAGTGTATGGGATGATGAAGACACTGGTGATAAGCGACGATGCTGTGCCTAGCGCCTGGCTCTTGAACCGCAATGCGAGAAACTCCGAGAATGTGAACGCGTTCAGCGTCTTGAACATCCTAGCCAATCCGGGTGCAAGCACCGCAAAGGCAACGAATGCAGCCACAGCGTGCCACATGCCTATGACGGTGGCACTCATCCCCCACTGGCTGGCGTTGCCGGCGAACCCGATCATGAGCACTGCGCTGAAGTATGTGGCGAAGAAGGCGACGCCCATTATCACGCCGCCTATCTGGAAGTTGCCCACATACCAATCCGCGCAGCTCTTGACCTTGTTCTTGCCTATCCACCCGATGATGCCGAGCACCACCATGTATACGCAGACGATTGCGGCGTAGAACAGATTGATCTGGTCACTCATTGCCGGCATCCTCCTTCCATGATCTGAACCACACTATGAAAGCGGCAACGACTGCCAGGCTTCCAGGGAGCCACCCGCCAAGAATTATCCACCAATCGAGCCCCAACGGGCTGAGGTTAGGTATGCTTTCGGTTATCAGTTGCAACAGCAGTGCAGGCATCAGGACATCCTCCTAAGATCGATTATGCGCTTGGCCTTGCCATCCGAGCGGGGCAAATTTCCACTCGCAACAACTTCGATATCCGTCCTCAACAGCGTCTGCCGCTTTATCTCCTGCGCGAGCGCGGATTTGAGGTTCGCCACCGCTATCGAGTCGTTCCAAGTCGCGTTGTTCACCTCGAGCTTGACCAGCATGTCATCGATCCCAGATAGTATGATCTGGAACTGCCCGTTGGACTCGGCATGTGACGCGATTATCTTCTCGATGTTTGACGGGTACAGCCCGATCCCCCTTACCTTTATCATGTCATCGATCCTGCCCCGCATCCAGTCTATCATCCGGTGCGTCCTCCCGCATTCGCATTTTCCATCGATTATGCGCGTGATGTCGCCCGTCCTGTACCGGAGTATAGGCATGGCCTCCCTGTCCAGAGGAGTGATCACCAGCTCGCCCTCCTCTTCGGGTTCAAGCTGCTCACCGGTCTTGGGGTCGACGACCTCCATTATGAAGTGGTCCTCCCAGATATGAAGGCCGTTCTTGAAGACGCACTCCACGCCGATGCCAGGGCCTCCTGCCTCGGCGAAGCCATAGTTGTTGAAGGCGTCTATCTCGAGCGTGTCCTCGATCTTGCGCCTCATCTCCTTGGTCCAAGGCTCGGCGCCGCATAACGCAAGCCGGATCTTTAGCGCTGCCCGCATCTCCTTCCCCTTACTCTCGAGCACCTCGGCCATGCGCAGGCCGAAGGAGGGGATGGTGTGGAAGACGGAGACCCCAAAGTCCCGCATCGTCTCCAGCTGCTTCTCCGGATTGGCGGACCCCAAAGGTATGACCACCAGGCCCAGACGTTCGGCGCCGCTTATCAGCCCAAGCCCGCCCGTGAAGAGACCCTGCGAGGTCGTGTTCTGGAAGACATCGCCCCTCTTTGCGCCAATTCCGGCCAGCCCCCGGGCCATCAGCTCGGACCATACCAGGAGGTCGCGCTTTGTGTAGAAGGTCGTGATTGGCTTGTTCGTGCTCCCCGATGAGGTGTGAATTCTGGCCACCTTGGTCAAAGGCACCGCGAGTGCCCCAAACGGGAAGCACTCGAGAATATCCTTCTTGTATGTGAAGGGCAGTTTGGCGATGTCTGCCGGACCGTTTATGGAGTCGAGCTTTGCTTCACGCAGCTTCTGCCTCAAGAATGGGACCTTATTGGCCCTCTTTACGGCACCAAGCAGTTTTTCTCTTTGTATTTTTTCTAGGGATTTACGATCCATTTTTTCGAGGTGTGGCTGGAAACACCCGTTAACAGGTGTAAAGGCCACCCCTCCTGTTGATAGATTGCACTGTCATTCTACCTCCAAGTTCAATAAAAGTTCTGAAAGGGAGATGCTAGAGCACGCATGGCGAGGGCCGATAAATACAAACCCTCCGGGATAGAAGCACTCTTTTCTCCTCCAGACACCACCATCATTCTTCCTTGATCCTATTTAAGCTTTGTCAGATGGTACTGGGTTCCGGTTCTGAGTCGATAGGTGATTGGAACTGCGGATTCCAGGGGCAAGCCTTGATTCAAAAATACTATATAACAAGGGCGCATTAATTGAGGTATGGATGCCCAGGAGAAGGTCAGATCGGAGCTGAAGGGCACTACGCTCAGGGTCTACTGGGCAATAATGAAGAAGGGGTCAGAGGGCGTCGGGCCCAGGGAGATAATGAGGGAGCTTAATCTGAGCAGCCCCAGCGTTGCGGCATACCACCTTGAAAAATTGAAGGGCATGGGGCTCGTCGATAAGGATGCGGGTGGCGGCTACGTGGCCCTCGAGGGAGGGAAGGCAGAGGTCTTCTCCGATTTCGTCAAGGTCGTGGGAATGATGCTCCCGCGCTACCTCTTCTATTCAGTCTTCTTCACCAGCATGCTGATCACGTACATTGCGCTTTACCCGCTTGTGCTGACGCCTCAGACGCTCGCCGCACTCGTCTTTGGCATTTCGGGATGCGCAATAACGTGGGGCGAGACGATAAGGGTATGGCGAAGGAAGCCGTTCTAATATGTAGAATTATATTTTGCCAGGGGTCACATGAGACAGGGGATGCGAAAAACGAGGGCTATAGTAATCATCGCATTGGCGATAGTTGCAGGCATAGTGCTGGCATATTCGCCGCTGTTGCTGGACCAGACACAGGCCATTCCCCTGACTTCGGACAGGGATACGCCGGGCTTTGAATATGGCGCGAGCATACTCAACAGCGTGCAAAACACGAACAGGAGCCCTGCGGAGAACGTGAAGGCGATGGTGACAGGGGTAGCGTCCCTCGCGGGGGGGCTTGTTGCCGCCATAGCCATAGGGTTAGCGGTAGCCGCCGCATGCTATCTCATAATGAAGAGAAGGGTTGTCGACAGGGACATGCTAAAAGCCTGCGACCCATAACAGCCTAACGTCCATCCGGGTTCTGATTTCCGTTGTAATTCGACAGGGGCAGGGTAGTCAGTTCGTTGAGGAGATGCAGAAATTTTCTTGAACGCTTCCCGATGTTGGATATGCCGAAGAACCGCACTTTTTCGTCGAACAGGAAGGAGGCGGATCCCGCGGAGATGACTGTAAGCGAGGGGCACATCGAGGCGAGGTCCTTGCCGGAGGAGGGGTCGTGGAGGAGCATCAGGTCGTTTTTGTTTGCAACCACGAAGCAGAGGTCATACCCCTTCGACATGATCTCCCTCAGACGCTCGCCTATCCCTAGCCTTGCAGACGCCTGCTGCACCTCGGCCCGGCTGCTGCGGGCGAGGGAGAAGCGGTAGGGGATTATCCTTTCGTCCAGGTCGATTATGCCGTACCTCGGCGAGATTACATAATGGTCTATCCCGAGGCATGCCCCATTTGCATCCTGGATGGCGCTGGACATGTGCTGGAAGGACCCCCTGAAGAGGTCCCTGACCCTCTTTATGTATGGCGACAAGGCGACGCGGTATTCCTGCTCAAGCTGCAGATCCGAGCCTGGAATGCCCAAACCAGACTTCTTCAGGAGGTTTACGATCTCTGGGTCGAGAGGGGAAGGCGCCATGCGGGTGGCGGCGCTTGAAAAGACGACTACTCGCCTATGGGGCATAAGCGTTACTTCCTACTTTCCCTTGAATGAGTTAATGAAGCCGCTCAGGCACCCTTTTATTGCAGTCAGGTAGGTGTGGTGAACATTGGAGAGGTCTAGCTTCTCAAGCGTTCTAATCCGATAGTAGAGCGGCGGATGGGGGTCCCACTTCAACCACTCGCCGACATTGACAATCTCGAATACGCTGGAATGGAACTTCCAGAGGCCAAGCTTCCTGAGGGAGGCCGCCAGAAGTTTGGGCATGCCGGTAACCATGGCAGCATCGAGGTCTGCCCTTGCCTCCAGGAATTTTGCCACGAAGAAGAGCAGCGTCAGCGAGAAGACGAGATAGACCAGATCAGCGATAAGGCTAAACTGTGCGAAGAATGGCCAGAGGACATAGACACGCATCAGGTATTCAAGGGTCGCCAGGGACAGGAGGACTAGCGGATCCCTTGCCTTAACATGGCTGAACTCATGCGCGAGGACAGTTTTTATCTCGTCCTCCTCCATCTGCGCAATCAGCCCGCTGGTCACAAGCACGGTTGCGTGCTTGGGGGATATGCCGGTGGCGGCGGCGTTGGGAGGGAGCACGTTGAGAAGGGTTATCCTTGGCTCCCCGAAACCGAACTTGCTCGCGAGATCCTTGACGAGGCGGTAAACATCCACCCGCTTGATATTGACGGCCTCCGGCTTGCATACTGCGCCATACTCGTTCATGGAACTGATTATCGTGCTCTGATCAAGGTCTTTGCCTACCGCAAGCGTGGAGTCGTATATCCTCTTCTTTACATCCATGATCTTTGGGAAGCATGTCCTCATGACCTGATCGAACTCGTTTCGCTTCATGCGCAGTTCGGCTATGTGGATGGAGGGGTTGTCCGATGTTATGTCAAACTCGCCCCTAGCAGCAAGGAGCTTTGGAGCGGAGAGCACGAGCACAAACGAGGCGAGCACGAGCACGAGCGGGGTATAATTAAGGAAGAACTGGTATACGAGGATACCAATCATAAGCGTGATTATGAAGAAGTACAGCATGTTCCCGAATATGAGGGAGGCAAGGAACTTCCTGACCCCTCTCTCCTTTGCACCGGGTATGATATTCATCTTTGGGGAGAATACCAAGAAGAGTGAGGCTTTGCTCTGCTCCGCGAAGTACGAGCGGACCAAGGCCTCGAACTGCATGTCGAGCGCCCGCAGATCCTTTTCGCTTGCCGAGTTCTCCGGATACGGAGAGTAGTATACATAGATCTTATCAAGAAACTGCACGGCCACGTCGAGGGAACTGCCGTCAATGCTGTTCAGCCGGTACTGAAGTAGGGCGCCGCCGTCTATCGATGAGTTGGATAGCTTCGACATGTCGGGGTTATGTTCCAGAGTGTTGATGAGATAATCAAGCAGTTTCGACAGCTGGTCCGGAGGGACGGCAAGGTCTATCGTAACGGTCCTTTTCCAAGGATAGGTGTCGCTGAAACCCTCGGGGTTTTTACGCGCAGGGGCGCTCATCTTGATCCCAATCCATTATTAAAACAGAATGAAAGATCCTCAATATGAGGAGATTGGCGCAGAACGGCATTGATATTGATGAGTGAGATGCTCATTATTAAGCATTTTTCAGAGTTTCAGCGGTATGATTTGCGCAATCATACCGGCGTGCCGCGGTCAAAGGTTTTAAGCCACTATAACGAAGAGTTAATGGAGTCGAGCACCATGAGGGTCACTGACGAGGTCGATAAGGTCGTCATTACGCGCCTCAAGGAGAACGCAAGAGTGCCATACACCAAGATCGCTGAGGAGATAGGGCTGTCCGAAGCGGCGGTGAGGAAGCGGGTCGAGAGGCTTGTCGAGGAGGGGGTAATTAAGAAATTCACGGTCGAGGTGGACGCCGGCGACAAGCTCAAGGCCATGATATTGATATCAGTCCAACCGCCACGCCCGAATCCGGTAGTTGCGCAAGATATGAAGAATGTCGAGGGGGTGGAGCTCGTGCTAGAGGTGGCGGGCGAGGTGGACATTGTTGCCGTCGTCTCCGGCAGCAGCATGCAGGAGGTCAACAAATACATTGACGAGGTCAGACGGATAGAGGGAGTGTCAAAGACGAATTCAATGATAGTTCTGCGATCATGGGTTTGAAAATCGAACTACATTATCCTATTAACGCAATATCGTTATGATCGATACATACGAAACGCTTATATAACTTCGCCATTCGAATCTACATCGCATTTAAGAGGTCAAGAGTGGCAATGACTAAGCTCAACATATTGTTTGACCACATGAGATGGGAAGAGAAGGCGTTATACAACGCCTGCCAGAAGAAGAGGATCGAGTTCAGCTTACTTAGTGCCGAGAAGATATTCATGGAGCTGACGTCGGATAGGAAGCCCGATGGTATAGGAGACGTCGTAGTCCAGAGGTGCGTCAGCCACTTCAGGGGAGTGCATGCAACTGCCGCCATAGAGAGTTACGGCGTGCCCGTGATCAACAAGCACAGCACCGCCGAGACCTGCGGCAACAAGGTGCTCAATACGCTGGCATTCAAGAAGGCAGGCATACCCACGCCGAGAACGTATCTCTCATTCACAGTGGAGTCTACCCTTGACGCCTTACGAGAGATGGGGTACCCAAGCGTCCTCAAGCCGGTCGTTGGAAGCTGGGGGAGGCTCGTTTCGCTGGTAGAGGACAGCACCTCCGCAACCGTCGCGCTTGAGCACAGGGAGATGATGTTCCCACTTTACCAGATATATTATGCCCAAGAGATGGTTAAGCGGCCACCCAGGGACCTCAGGGTGTTTGTGATAGGCGACGACGTGCCTGTAGCGATATACAGGGTGAACGAGACGGGCGATTGGAGGACGAACACGGCAAGGGGGGGCAGGGTCGAGAATTGCCCGGTAACGCCGGAGATAAGGGAGCTTGCGATGAAGGCGGCAGCAGCCGTAGGTGGCGGCGTCTTCGGAGTCGATATGATGGAGAGCGAAAGAGGACTCCTTGTTCATGAGATAAACAGCACCGTTGAATTTAAGAACACGGTTCCGGCTACAGGAGTAGATATACCAGGCATGATCGTAGATTATGCATTGAAGGAGGCAAAAAGATGAAGACAGTTGGGATAATAGGCGCCTCGGGTTACACCGGCGGCGAGCTTCTCCGCATCCTTGTGAACCACCCTCAGGCAGAGGTGAAGGCGGCAACATCGAGAGAGAATGCGGGCGACCCGGTATACAGGCTACACCCGCAATTGAGGAAGCTGACCGATCTGAAATTTATCGAGCCCGATGTCGAGAAGATAGCAGAGACGTGCGAGTTCGTCTTTCTTGCGCTGCCGCACGGGGCTTCGGCACCGGTAGCCAAGAAGCTGCTTGAGCACGGCAACAAGGTAATCGACCTCAGCGCGGACTTCAGGCTGAAGAGCAAGGATGACTATCCGAAGTGGTATGGCTGGGAACACCCGTGTCCAGAGCTGTTGGACCAGGCGGTCTTTGGGCTTCCTGAGTTCCACAGGAATGAGATCAGGAACGCCAAGCTGATCGCGAACCCAGGCTGCATCGCGACGGCCAGCATACTTAGCCTCGCCCCGGCAATCAAGACTGGGGCGGTCGACAAGTCGAGGGCGATCGTCGACGCCAAGATAGGATCGTCTGGAGCAGGTACGCATGTAAGCATCTCGAGCCACCATCCTGAGCACTCGGGGCTTGTCAGACCCTACAAGCCAGTCATGCACAGGCACACGGCGGAGATCGAGCAGGAATTGACGTTCAACGGCGTAAAACCGACAATCGCCATGACACCCCATGCGATCGACATGGTCAGGGGCATCATGGCGACCGGTCACATGTTCCTTAACAGGGAGATCACAAACCAAGAGCTCTGGAAGGCGTTCAGGGAACTCTATCAGAATGAGCCCTTCGTAAGGATTGTGAAGGACGTCAAGGGGCTGCACCAGCTGCCCGACCCGATGAACGTAGTAGGTTCCAACTTCTGCGATGTGGGTTTCGAGATAGATCCACATGGCAAGAGAGTCATTACCTTTGGCGCCATAGACAACCTACTCAAGGGGGCGGCCGGCCAGGCGATCCAGAACTTCAACATAATGATAGGCGTCGATGAGACCACGGCAATCAGATTTCCAGGGGTAAGGCCTGTATGAGGATAGCAATCAAGATGGGCGGCGACCTGATCAAGGGCGAGAGCATAAACACGCCGCTGATCGAGGACATCAGAGCGCTGGCCCAAGCCCATAGCGTGGTCGTGGTTCATGGCGGTGGCGACATCGTAACCGACATGGCCAAGCGCCTAGGCAAGGAGCAGACATTCGTGATGTCCCCCGAGGGTTTCAAGAGCAGGTACACTGACAGGGAGACCGCCGACATCTATGCGATGGTAATGGCAGGGGCAATAAACACCAAGATAGTCGGCACGCTGCAGTCCTTCGGCATCAACACGGTAGGCCTATCCGGATTTGATGGCGGCCTGATCAGGGCCGAGAGGAAGAAGAGGCTGGTGGTCATTGACGAGAAGGGCAGGAAGCTGGCAAAGGAAGGGGGATATACAGGCAAGATAACGTCGGTCAACAGCGGCATGCTCGAGCTGCTCCTATCAAAGGGCTACGTGCCGGTGATCTCGCCGTTGGCGATGGGGACGGAATACGAGCCGCTCAACATAGACGGCGACAGAACGACGGCGAATGTGGCCAAGGCAATAAAGGCGGATCTGGTGATTTACCTGACGGATGTTGAGGGCGTCCTTAAGGACGGCAATGTGATTCCGAAGATAGGCGCGCTTGAGGTTGACACCCTGCTTGCGAATATTGGTCCGGGCATGAGCACCAAGATACATGCGGCAGTGGAGGCAATCAAGGGGGGCGTTGGCAAAGCGGTCATAACGTCAGGCTTTGCCGAGAGGCCCTTGTCGGACGCCATTGAAGGGAAGAGGGGGACGGTGATCGCTCTTTGAAATACGAAGATAGTTTCATCGCGAATACGTTCTGGAAGCGCCCGGTAACTCTGGTCCGAGGAAGCGGGGCGAAGGTATGGGACAGCACGGGCAAGGAGTATGTAGACTGCAGCTGCGGCTATGGAGTTGCGCTGCTCGGGCACTGCAACCCCAGGGTCGTCGAGGCGATAAAGAGGCAGGCAGAGAAGCTCCTGACGTGCCACGGTTCGTTTTATAATGACGCGAGGGAGGAGTGCCTTTCCAAGCTCGCCAAGATAAAGCCGGATGGCACCGACAAGGTGTTCATTTCGAATTCTGGCGCCGAGACGGTCGAGACCGCCATAAAGCTATGCAGGAAGTATACCAACAAGAGGGGGATAGTGGCAATGGTCAACGGCTACCATGGTAAGACCATGGGTGCGCTATCTCTTACGTGGGCACCGAAGTACCGTGAGCCGTTCATGCCGCTGCTCGGCGACGTCAAATTCGCACCATACGGCAAGGCGGAGAAGCTGGAGGCTGCAATCGACGAGAACACGGGCGCGGTCTTCGTTGAGCCGGTTCAGGGGGAGGGCGGAATCAATGTTCCGCCGCCAGACTATCTGAAGCGGGTCAGGGAGATATGCGACGACAAGGGCCTGGTCATGGTCCTCGATGAGGTTCAGAGCGGGTTCGGCAGAACTGGAAAGATATGGGCCCACCAGCATTTCGGAGTGAAGCCGGACATACTCTGCTCGAGCAAGGCGCTGGGCGGCGGCATGCCGATAGGAGCCACGTTTGCTAGGGCAGACATAATGGACTCCTTGAAGCGCGGCGAGCACTCGAATACATTCGGAGGGAACCCGCTGGCGTGCGCAGCGTGCTCAGGCGCGATCGATGCGTTGCTGGAGGATGGGCTCGTTGAAAATGCTGCCAAGATGGGGGGACTCCTCAAGAAGGGCTTCAGCGAGCTGAATAGCAACATGATAAGAGAGGTAAGGGGAATGGGGCTCATGATCGGAATCGATATGAGATTTGAGATAATGGGCATCATCCTTGAAGCCCTCGACAAGGGAGTGATAGTCCTAGAGTCCGGAAAGACGGTGGTTCGCCTGCTTCCTCCTCTGACAATAAACGAGCATGAGGCAGAGAAGGTGGTCCAGGTGGTCGGCGCTGCGATAAAGGAAGAGGAGAAGAAGAGGACGGCCGGTGCTTGAGTAGATGAATAAGGGATACCCAGAGGCTCTGCTCCAGAGGATGCTTGAGACCTACAGTCCGAGCGGTAAGGAGGGGGCAATCTCATCCCTCCTCGCTGACGAATTCAAGAAGCTTGGCTTGAGCGTCAGGATAGACGAGGTCGGAAATGTTGAAGGCAGGGCAGGATCAGGATCGCCAAAGTGCCTGCTTTGCGGCCACATGGACACGGTAGAGGGTTTCCTGGAAGTCAAGCGGAAGGGAAAGGTCATATTCGGAAGGGGTGCAGTCGACGCGAAGGCACCACTTGCGGCGCTGATCTGCGCGGGGGCGAGGCATGCAGAGGAGGGGGGCAAGGGGACGGTCGTTGTGCTTGCGGTAGTCGACGAGGAGGGTAAGAGCAGGGGCATGAAGCACTTCGCATCAAGGTGCAACGAGAGGTTCGATTATGCCATATTCGGAGAGCCCAGCGGCACGTATGCGGTTACTGTGGCTTACAAGGGCAGGCTGGTCATGAGGGTGAGGTGCCTGACAACGGCAGGCCATGCGAGCGCCCCGCAGCTCTTCGAGAATGCGATCTATGTTGCAACGAGGATAGTCGATAGGCTCAGGAAGAAGGAGGCGGAGTGGGCGCAGGGCGGGGATGCTTATTCGAGCCCGACGCTATGCGTCACATTGATGAATGGTGGAAAGCAGGACAACACGGTCCCAGACTGCTGCGAGGTGGTGGTCGACGTCAGGGTGCCCGGTTCCAAGAGCACCTCCGATATAAAGAAGGAGCTGGAGGGCCTGGTCGAGTGTGCGCGCGGCAATGAGCTCAAGGCAAAGATCGAGTATGAGTTCATTGATGAGAACGCCCCGTTCCAGGAGGACCCTGAGTCAAGGCTGGTTCAGGCATTCAGGGATGCGGTGAAGGAGAAGAGCGGCAAAGACTGCAGGCTATCGCGCAAGACTGGGACCAGTGATGTGAATGATTTCGTGAGCAGAAACAGAACCTCTGCGGTCGTCTATGGCCCGGGCAACTCGAAGCTAGACCACACGCCGCTGGAGAACGTGTCTATAGAGGAGTTTTACGACAGCATTGATATCATCAAGAGCGTAATGGAAAAAATGGGGAAATGAGAGGTCAATCCACATTTACAGTGAAGTGCCTCTCCTTCTTTGGCAGCCGGAGTTCAAGCACCTTATTCTTGAAACGCGCCTTGGAGAACTCGGGATCTATCTTCGAAGGCAGGAGAAAGGTCTTGGAGTACCTGAAGAATCGGGCCTGCCTCTGGAATGTGCCCCACTTCTCATATTGGATTACCTTCTCCATCTCCGCCTCTATTGTGGCGCTATCCTCAGTAAGCTTTACACTGATGTCTTCTTTCCGCTTTACGCATGGGATGTCGACCCGGAGTATGATCTCCAGCTCGGTCTCTTGGATCTCGGATAGCGGTTCAAGGCACCCTTCTACGTGGTCCCACATCGCGCCAGCAAGCCATTCGCTTCCGGAATCGGTCGGCAGCTTCCTTGGCACAGACATAGCCTCCTAGAGGTACATCATGGGTAGTTCGTATTCCTGCGACTTGCCCATCTTCTGCATATTCTCAGTTGTCTTGCGCATGAGTTCCCTCGCGTTCATCCTTATCTCTTCGGAACGCTCGGTCAGCGACTTGACCCCCACGTCCATTGGTGCGAACTTCTTCAGCTCCAAGATTACGTTCGCGGCGGCACCCGGGTCAGGGTACTGCGGAAACGACTCTGCCAGCAGCAGGAGATTGAGTACAGACTCTACCTTTGACTCCTTTGAGATGAGGGCGTAGGGGCCCACAAGAAATCCCTCCTCCATGAGGGGGATGCCCAGATTCTTTATGCTCTCCCTCATCGGCAGGGATGTCGCAGCGCCGTATACCTTGGGTGATTCCAGATCGATCCTGTTAGGGACGCCGATGCCTCCGATGGAAACCAGCAGCGATGCGCCTTTGTCCTTTGCCCATTTCACGATCAGTTTGGAGAGGGGCGAAAGGGATTCTGGGGATAGGGCAGTCTCGGTGAAGAGTGCTATGAGATTCCCCTTCTGGAATATCCTTATTGGGTATTTGGGCTCGCCGTGGTGGAAGACGACGACCGGGGGGAACAGGTCAGAATCGATGTAGCCGACCTCCTCCATCCCAGTCTCTTTAATTATGTGCGAGACAGCGATTATGCCGACGAGACCGATATCGGGTAGGCCGCAGAGGATGACCGGATTTTGAGATTCCATTAGCCCAGTCTCATAGATGGACATGCCATCAATGCTGAATGTCATAAGAAATCTCCTTAAGGTTACTACCGGAGTGATTTCTTAAAGTTTTTCCACAGATGAGATGGACCACAGCGGCAGGAGTTTTGCCAGGTCGTCGATGACCACGTCTGCACTGTTTTTTGCGAGCTCATCAAAGGTGTAGAAGCCGTTGGTATATGCGACGGTAAACATGCCGGCCGCCTTACCCGCAACCACGTCTTCGGGCGAGTCCCCAACCACGACGCATTCCCGCGGGGCTTTGCCCAGCTTCTCGGCGCCAAGCAGATATGGATCAGGCGAAGGCTTTGTGCAGGAGACGTCCTTTGAGGTCACCACGATGTCGACAAGCTTTCCGACGCCCAGGCTGTTGAGGGACGGGACGATGTAGTCAGCAAACGACAGCCTCGAGGTGACTATGCCTATCTTGTTGCCTGCTTCCCTAAGACGGGTCAGGGTTTCGCACACATTAGGACTGAGCGACGTGTTTCCAAGATAAACGTCACCGTAGGCCTCCTTCAGGTCATCAACGAACGACTCGACAAAGGCATCGTCCTGGCATCTTTTAGGGCCGAGCAGCACGGGGAAGATAGACTCGACGGGATTGCGGAGTATCTTTATGGCGCTATCTTCGTTAGAAGGCAAAGGAGACAGCCCGCGTTTGACCAGAGCGCGGTTGTATGCAATGATAAACGGCTTTCTGGAGTTCAGTATGGTGCCGTCTAGATCGAATAGAAATGCCGAGAACATGCTCCATCATTGAAGCATATTACTCGCTTCAGGTAAAAATACCTATTGCGGAGCCTCCTCAAGAATCAGGACTGAGCCGTCCTTGCCGATGACGGTGTACCGTCTGCCTGCAACCATGCCCTTCCCGCTCTTCGCCTCCCAGTATTCGCCGTTGTACATGACGAAGATCTTGACGTCCGGCCCCGCGTCCTTCTCAGGTACGACGGTCTCGCCCAGAATCGTCCCTATCACCGGCTTCTTCCGCCTAATCTGCAGGATCTTGTAGATAGCGAAGATGAATAGCGCGGCGATGCAGATCGTCGATACGACTATCGTTGCAGTGAAAGTATCGTACCAGCCGGCAGAGATGGCCCAGGTTTCGGGCGAGAAGGGTATCAGGAATAGTGCCCCCAATGCAAGCAATATTATCCCAGAGATGCCAAATAAACCAAACCCTGGCGTAGCCAGTTCATAGATGAGCAGGATGGAGCCGCCAATAACCATAATGAAAGATATGGCATTGACGCTAAATCCCATTCCGATGAGGGCCATCAGTATTGCCAAGGCGCCTAGAACCTCGCCGCCGTGACCCGGCGCAGAGAATCCGAATATTAGTGCAAATATGCCTATCATGAAGAGCAGGCTCGAGACCAAGGGATCTGCAACAGAATTCAGCAGAATCTCCCTTAGGCGATATCCATATTCGGTAACTGCGGCATCTTTTGTGTTAAGTGCGACGGTTCCGGATGATAGCGCCACCTGCTTACCATCAGCTTGTTCAAGGAAACTCGTCAGGGAATTTGCGCGGTATTCGATGACGCCATACAGCAGCGCCTCACTGTCATCTACATTTGTGTTTTCGGTCACGAAGCTTGTGGCAAGGGATTGGTTCCTTCCGCGGGCCTGCGCATGCGTCGCGATGACCTCGACGAGCGCGTTGATCGTCTTGCTGTCATTGATTGCGGAACTCCCTAAGGGAGAGTATGAAATCGGCTGACAGGATCCGATAACAGTATTGGGGGCCATTGCCGAGACGTGTGCGGCCATGAGGATGTACGTGCCCGCAGACCATGCGGACGACCCTGCAGGGGCAACCAACAGCAGCACGGGGATGGGGGAGTTGTCTATGGCAGCGATGATCCGCAGCATGGCGTCTACGCTCCCACCCGGCGTGGAGATCTCGATAACCACCGCGGAATAATTGCCAGACGCGGCTACCGCAAGAGCGTCCTCGAATGCGTCAGCATGTGCTGAAGTGATAGTCCCGGTCAGCCTGAAGTCCAGTACATGGTTCCCCGAGGCTGCCATAACTGGACCGGATGCGGATGCCAAAAAGAGGAGGGTGAAAGAGAGGGTGAAGAAAAAAAGTCTTCCCCGTTTTTCACTCATTCCGGATTACCCAGCTTTTTGCTTATCCAAGGCCTTTGCCACGGCGGCTACGTCGCCGACAGATTTCTGATCGGGGGAGGAGGTGACGAGGATGAGGTTCTTCTCCCTGGCGACCTCTGTGATCATCTGGAACTCCCTCAGTTTGAGGGCGAACGGGCTCTTTGCATACAGCTCAGCGGCCTCGCTCATCTTCTGGGCAGCCTGCTGCTCGCCCTCTGCGATGATTATCCTTGATCGCCTCTCGCGCTCCGCCTCCGCCTGCTTTGCCATAGCGCGCTGCATCCCCTCAGGGATGGATACGTCCTTGATTACGACTGCAGTAACTTTTATCCCCCACGGATCTGTGGGTTTATCCAAGGAGGTTTGCAACTTTTGGTTAAGCTCATCCCTCTTGGCGAGCAGCTCATCGAGCTCCACCTGGCCGAGTATGTCCCGCAATGTCGTCTGCGCCAGGAGGTTTGTTGAGAGCATGTAATTCTCGACCTTGGTGATTGCTAGGTTCGGGTCGAATACGCGGTAGTAAACTACGGCATCGACATTCACGGTGATGTTGTCGCGGGTTATGATCATCTGTTTTGGAACGTCGAATGTAAGTATACGGAGGTCGACCCTGCGCAGAGTATCGATTATGGGTATGATGAAGAATATCCCGGGTCCCTTAGCCCCGACCAGCCTGCCCAGCCTGAAAATGACGGCACGCTCGTATTCCTTTACGATCTTCAGCGATGAGGAGAGGAACCACAACAGTATGACCAGGACGATGATTACCCCGAGAGCGGACGACAGGAAGTCTAAAACAGTATCGGCAATAGCGAATGCCATAATGCTCATTCGATAAACCTCAATATAATATAGAAACGGCGGGTATTAGCACTATCGCTACTTCTGCGGTTCCCATTCTGCAAGCGGGCTCTCCCATAGAGCTTTCGCTCTCGACTCCACGGGCTTCTTCCGCTTTGCCTTTACTACGCGCTTTACAATCTGGAGGGACATTTTTGTCAGCGATTAATAGATAGTTGTCGAAGTATATAATGTTATTTGTCGGCTATTATCGTTAAAATAATCGTCGATTGACTAGTTTTGTGGTATGGTGAGCCGGCGGAACGCCTCGGCCATGATCGCGTAGGTCCGGTCGAGCTTGCCGGAGAGGATGGCGCCTGCGGAGAATACGTCAAACTCCATAAAATCTATGCCCGCCAACTTGGATCGGCCTGTCGACCTTGCTATTGCGGCGACAAGCCCATACAGGTCGCGGTGGTCAACCCCGTGGTAGTCCAGAAAGCGTGCACCCTTAAGAGAGGTGTTGGAGCAGACGTCGACGTCTATCGATACGTACGTATACGGTTTGTCGGAGCTGGAGAGCTTTGAGTATACGTCTGCTCTGGAGGATTTTATGTCATCCTTCTTTATCACAGTCACCCCCTGGGATTCGAGGCCCATGTAGTAATCGAGATAGCGCCTGACGCGATCATCGTCAATCTCATGGGCAACCCGAGGAGGGTAATCAGACACGCCGACAACGAGGATGTTCTCTGGCGGGACGTCCTTCTGAACATAATGCAGGAACGAGTCGGCATTGTAGCTGTCAGGCCTGCCAAAGATGTAAGGATCTTCGGGAGAGAAGCGAGTCGCAGGGTTAGTCTCAAGATCGTATTGTATAAGGCCGCACCTTATTGTAGGCAATATGAAGTCGAAGTGGCTGTCGAAGACTATGAGGCGCAGGTTCTCTCCGCCGTGCTCCTTTGCCAATGCCCCCACGGCCCCGCCTGTAAGCGAGTGGTCCACCCCTACAAGCAGGGGGATTTGCCCCGGTTCAGATGAAATTACCTCCCTCACCTTGTTGGCGTACTCAAGGCATCCGTTAGAGTCTATGAATGAGACGTAATTCTCAACCGCGGTCATGAACCGCAGCGCCTCGGGAGGGGTTGGCGTCAGCCAACCTTCCACCTCTATGCGCCTAGCACTGAAGCCCCGGTTCAGCGCGCCGATGAAACCGTCCAGCGGGTCCCTGAACGGTACCGCGGAGTAGCCGTCGCGCATGCCTTCGAGCTTCTTCTTTACGACCGAATCCCTTTCGTCAGGATCGAGAAGACCGTTGATCGCAAAGAAGGACATAATGCATGCAAAACGGAATAGATTTAATAAATTTTCTGTAGGAGAAATAGAGAACAAAAGAAAAAAAGAAAAAAGGGGAAGTTTTACTTCCGCTTCACGATCGGCTCAATGATCTGGATTATATCCTCGAACTTGAGCGGAGACTTGTTCATCTCGATCGCATCGTGAAGGTTGGTGTAGCAGAACGGGCAAGCGCTTGTGAGCACCTGCGCACCGGTAGCCTCGGCCTCTTTGACACGCTTCGTTGCTGTCTCGAGCGAGTAGTCTGCAAATCCACCCCTCACACCACCGCCTGCGCCGCAGCAGAAGGAGAACTTCTTGTTCCGGTACATCTCAACAAATTCCAGACCTGGAACTTTCTTGAGGATGTTCCTAGGAGCATCGTAGACCTCTGCGTGCCTGCCGAGGTGGCATGGGTCGTGGTAGGTCACCTTCTGGGCAAACTTGCCGGTGAACTCTATCTCGCCCTTGTTCATCATCTCTTCGACGAGCTGAGTCGTGTGGAGTACCTTGGTGTTTGGAAGGTTCTTGCCATACTTGTCCGCGTAGCCTTCAGGGGCATCCATCTTGTAGTCCCTGGAGAGCGTCCTGTAGCAGCCTGAGCAGGTGGTTATGAATGCAGATGCCTTGTACTTGTCTGGCAATGCGGAGTTGTGCTCAACGAAGTCCTTGGCGGTGTCATACTGGCCTGTGCGGAGCAATGGAGATGCGCAGCACCACTCATCATCGACTATCGTGAAGTCGACCTTGAGCTTCTGCAGCAGCCTTACTGTTGCCAGCGCAACTTCCTTCTGCCTGTAGGAGGCGGTGCACCCTACGAAGTAGATGTACTCGGCCTTCTTCGGCAGCGAGGACTTTATGCTGCTGGGGATCCAGTCAAGGCGCTTCTCGTGCTTCTCTTTGTACGGGTTGTAGTTCTTGCCGATAGTGTCGCTCCAAGCCTTGATGTTCGCAGGTATCTTCACGTTCTGCTTCCATGCGTCGGCCCTCAGAGCCTCAAACATCCTGAGGATGTATGGCTTGATGTCGGTCTCGCACATCTGCTGGCATGCGCCACAGCCGGTGCAGGTGAAGAGCACGTGTGCAACGGCATCGGAGAAGCCAATCCTGTTGTGCATGAGGGACCTTGCGAGCGAAACCTTGCCCCTGCTTCCTCTGTAGGAGTCAAAGTTGAACTTGTCGCCCTGGACGCATAGCATGGCCGCGAAGTTGGCGTCTGGACCGTATTCGTAGCCGTACTTGCAGTTGCCGCAATGTGTGCACATTGAAACGTAGTCGTAGATCTTTGCGATCTCTAAATTCTTGTTCTTCAATAGATGGGACATTCTTTATTCCTCCTTTAACGGACGCCCAGCTTGCCTGGGTTCAGGATGTTATTGGGGTCAAGCATGTCCTTGATCTTCGCCGTAAGGTACAGATAGCCCGCATCTGCGACTGCGTTGAGCTCATTCTGGTACTCAACTGGCGGCTTGTATGGGAGCATGCCCTCGGGTATGCCTGCCCTGACACATTCCACCATCGCGTCGCGTGCAGCCTGCACTGAAGCTGGATCGCGCTTGTTGAATGGTGTCATGCACCTGAGCATTCCATAGTGCGCACCCTGGTAGTCGGTGAACCTCGTGGCTGGCGAGAGACCGTGCCTGATATAGATCTCTTTCCACTTCTCGTAGAGGATCGGCCAACTCTTGCATGGTGCGAAAGTGCCTGGCCATGCAATGCCTCCACCGCAGGACTTGGAGTAGTTCTTTGTAGAGCCTACGATCCTGCTCGGAAGTTCTGTCCTACCCTTCTTCGCCTCTGGCGGATATTCGAAGTCAATGAGCTTTGTGCCCTTTGCCCTCTCCTGAGCGACTACCTGCTTCCACATCTTCTTCTTGTAGTCGATCTCCTCCTGAGTCCAGCCAGTTAAGACGGTGTAGCTGTAGAACTCCGGCGCGTCCTTTGGCTTCTCCCGGTACGGGAAGACGATCGGAACCTGTGCCAACCACCAGCTTACCGCTGTCACCTCATCGCACAGCGAGTAGTGGCGCCAGTGGACCATGTACTTGGTAATGTCATCAGCACTTGCTGCCGCAATCGTGCAGACATCCTTGAACGGGCGTATCGGGAAGATCCACATGCCGAGCTTCGTAACTATGCCTGTGGTCCCCAACCAGCCGGTAAAGAGGCCGTCCATCCTTGGCAGCGGCAGGTACGAGTGCCATGAGTCAGAGTAGGCACATGAGCCGAGCTTGCATACCTCACCAGTCGGGAGGACTACCTCCATACCGGTAAGCAGCTGGCTGTTGATTCCAATTCTGCCGTTTAGGTGTCCGATACCATGGTTTATTGCCATAGCAAGGACTGAAGCGGATGCTGGGTGAACTCCCCAACCAAAGTCAAACCCTTTACTGAACTCGTTGCCCTTCCACTGTGGATTCGATGCCTTGAGTGCAGCTGAGAATGCCGCATGGCTCACGCCCGGCTCAATGACCGCATAGCAGGTCTCTGGATCGATCTTGATGATCTGATCCATCCTCTTGAGGTCCATGATGATGCCGCCTTCTTCCGGAACGCAGAGGCCGCCGATGTTTGTGCCGTTGCAGTACGGAATTACTGGGATCTTTCTGTGGTTTGCTAGCCTCAGAACGCGCTGGATCTCAGTGACTGTCTTTGGCATTACAACATAGTCGGGCATTCTTGGTTCTGCCCAAGTCATGTCCCAAGTGTAAGGCTGAAGGTTGGCTTCTTCGTTGCTAACGAAGTCAGAACCTACAACCTGTTCAAGGGTTGCTAGTACTTCATGATTTCCTCTAGCCAATATCTCACCTTCGAGAATTGGATAAAATAGACTAGCAGAGCTATATAAAATTTAACATATCATTTGTAAGGATTGTACACAAACGAACTTTACTATACAAAGGAAAGCAGTATTCCTGCCACAATTGCTGAACCAATAACCCCAGCCACATTAGGCCCCATGGCGTGCATCAGAATGAAGTTCTCGGGATCCTCCTTTGTGGCCATCCTCTGGACCACCCTGGCGGACATCGGAACTGCGGAGACGCCTGCGGCGCCTATCATCGGGTTGAACTTGCCCTTGGAGAGGACATAGAAGAGCTTCCCAAGCAGGACCCCACCGGCGGTCGCGATGGCGAATGCGAATGCGCCGATCCCCAGAATGGTAAGCGTGCTGACTGTAAGGAATTTTGCAGCAGTCATCGTGCCCCCGACGCCCAGCCCTAGAAGGATTGTGCTGATGTTTATGAGTTCGTTCTGAGCGGTCCTCGACAGCCTCTCGGTCACTCCTGACTCGCGGAGCAGGTTACCTACCATCAGAGAGCCTATCAGCGGGGATGCGGTCGGCACCAGGAGGCAAGAGATGACGGTAGTCAGTATCGGAAACAACAGCTTTTCGTGCTTTGAAACCTCTCTGACAGAGGGAGGCATCCTCACCATCCGTTCCTTCTTCGTCGTCAAAGCCCTGATCACTGGAGGCTGTATGATCGGCACCAGAGACATGTAGGAGTATGCGGCAACTGCTACCGGCCCGAGCAGATGCGGCGCCAGGCGCGACGCCACATAGACGGTAGTCGGTCCGTCGGCGCTGCCGATGATCCCTATGGCACTCGCCTCGCTTAGGTTAAACCCGAAGGTTATCGCCAAGATTATGGCGAGGAATATGCCGATCTGGGCCGCGGCGCCCAAGAGGAAGGACTTTGGGCTTGAGATGAGCGCGCCAAAGTCGGTCATTGCGCCGATGCCGATGAAGATCAATATAGGGATTATGCCGGTCTCGAGCAGATAGGTGTATACGTAATAGAGGAAACCTCCGGGATCGTTGATCCCGCTCAGCGGCAAGTTGGCAAGAAGGGCTCCGAAGCCGATCGGGAGCAGGAGGAGTGGCTCGTAATCCTTCTTTATGGCGAGATATATCAGCAGCGCGGCGACGCCGAACATCAGGATATTTCCTGCAGTCACGTTGAAATAGCCGCTGGTAGAAAGGAATGTTAAGATGTTAGAGATGAGCTCGTCGAGCAAGCTACTCACCAGTGACCCTAATTTTGAAGAGGAGGTCGTCTACATTTACGATCTGACCGGGCGATTTTTCTAAGCTCTCGATAACTCCGGGTCTGGGGGCAACGATGTCGTTTAGCATCTTCATTGCCTCGAGGTAGAGGACGACGTCGCCTTTATTCACCTTGGAGCCGACCTTGCGCTCTATCGACGAGATGACTCCCGGAAGAGGTGCCCTGACCTCGATGATGCAAACCTGTGCGCTCGTTTCCTCCGCGGCCATCCTGGATGGCGGCGCCTCGGTAATGCATACCTCCGCAGCAGGGACGGGTTCAATCGTCCGCTCAGGGATGAAGCCGGTCTTGTCCTCTTCGTAGTCGTCAATCTGACATTTGTAGGACCGGCCCCTAATCTTAACGATTATACGGCTCGGGGAATCTTCGAGCACTTCAACCGCCCTGACGGCATCATTAATCTTAATCTTGAGCTTCAACAGGATCACCTACAAATTGTCATCACTCTGTTCGGAGGGCTTTGCGGGGCGCCGTATGCAATGATTCAAGTAATAATAAGCGGCCGCCACGACGTATGGTTCGTCTTCCTTCCTTTGAGCGCTGCTGTTAGTCTCGTATCTGCCGATGAGGTAGAAGACGGTCCCTAAGGCGCCGAGAAGCAGCATCGTCACTACCATGCCGACTAGAGATACCGCCAGAGCGCCCATAAGGTTGTCCATGAGTACCATCCCTTGGGACAGCGTGTCCGGAATTCGAACAGTTGAGTTGACTGTTGCAAATAATAACATAGTGAAGGATATTAAAGTTCCGAATGTGCGGTCAGAGCAGTCGCATACATCCACTGTTGAACGTGAATGGGGGCTTACAATCGTAAAGCAATACATTTTTAAACGTCGTTATGAGGTTTACATTAGCTCTTGGGTGAATGGCTTGCTGAAAGTAGTAGACACTACGGTCAGGGACGGGCAGCAATCGCTATTTGCCACAAGAATGAAGACTGACGACATATTGCCCATACTTGAGAAGATGGATGATGTGGGATTTTATGGAATGGAGGCGTGGGGAGGCGCCACATTCGACTCGTGCATAAGGTATCTCAACGAAGACCCATGGGAGAGGCTGAGGAAGATAAAGAGAAGCCTCAAAAAGACCAAGGTCGTGATGCTCCTCCGCGGAAAGAACATCGTCGGCTACAGGCACTATTCGGACGATGTGGTCGAGGCTTTCATCAAGAGATCGTTCGAGAACGGGGTAGATGTCTTCAGGATATTTGACGCACTGAACGATACAGCCAACCTGGGCAGGGCGATCAAGATCGCACGCGATGTGGGAGCAGAGGTGCACGGAGACGTCGTTTACACGGTCAGCCCGATCCATACTGTCGACCACTTCATCGATGTCGCAAAGCAGATTGCCGAGTTCGGGGTCGACGCGATAAGGATCAAGGACATGGCAGGGCTCTTGGCCCCGAGGGCCGCGTATGATATCGTGAGGGGGATAAAGAAAGAGACGGGATTGCCAGTCGCTCTGCATTGCCATTATACGTGCGGGCTTGCGTCGCTCTCATACATAAGAGGCATAGAAGCCGGGGCGGAGTTCATCGACACCGCGCTCTTCCCCTTTGCGTTCGGCGCATCGCAGCCTGCCATTGAGACTGTCTATGAGGCACTCAGGGGCAGCGGACTCCTGGCACACCTCAACTTAGAGCATATAAACGAGGCGGCCGATTATTTTGAGGACGTGAGGGAGAAGTATAGGGGATATGCGTCGGAGGCCACAGACAGGATCGACCCGCGAGCCCTGAGGCATCAGATACCGGGAGGGATGCTCTCAAACCTCGTTGTCCAGCTCAAGGAGTACAATGCGTTATCAAAGATGGATGCGGTGCTGGCAGAGGTTCCCGAAGTCCGAAGGGATTTGGGCTATCCGCCTCTCGTAACGCCCATGAGCCAGATCGTGGGGACGCAGGCAGTCATGAATGTCATCACTGGAAAGAGGTACGGCATGATAACAAAGGAGCTAGAGACCTACGTCAGGGGGCACTATGGCAAGCCACCGGGGACGATAAGCAGGATCCTTTTAGAGAAGGTTGCACCTGCCCCGCCTCCTAAACTGCCAACGCTGGCAGATATCCCAGACTCCGCCAAGATAAGATTCAAGAAGGAAGAGGACGCGCTCACGTATCTGTTATTCCCCCAACTAGCAATGGCCTTCTTCAAGGGAGAGATCAGGAAGATAGAGCCCGAGGAGGGGCAGGGCAAACGGAAGGAGGTCAAATGGTTCAAGGTAAAAATCGGCGGGGAAGAGATCGAAGTCAAGATAGAGGGACAGGATTAGTTAAGGCGGCTTGTCTTACAGGGGATATGACACTTTATTAGCAAAGTATGTTAATATGAAGGGTATCAAACGAATCACAGGTGTTTTGTCATGAATGTCGAACTGCTTAGGAGGTTCAGCGAGGCACCGGGCGTCGCGGGCTTTGAGTATGGTGTGCCGGCATTGATTAAGAGTGAGCTGGAGGGGGCGGTCGACAGGCTGTGGGAGGATAAATTCGGCAACCTTTATGCTGAGAAGGGCAGGGGAGACAAGACGCTGATGATGGCGGCCCACACGGACGAGATCGGGCTCATAGTAAAGCACGTTGACGACAAGGGATTCATAAGGTTCGCCAAGTTGGGCGGGATAGCGGACCATATACTCCTTTCACAGAGAGTGCTCGTGCATGGCATGAGGAGGCGCCTGCCTGGCGTGATCGGTTGCAAGGCATTCCACGTGATGAAGGAGGATGAGAGGAGGCAGCTAATAACCTACGACAAGATGTTCATCGATACGGGTGCCACGAAGGAGCAGCTCGAATCGTATGGGATCAAGGTCGGGACCCCGATAACATTCGACCGGAAGCTTACAGAGCTTGAGAACGGATTACTTGTTGGAAAAGCGATGGATGACAGGGCAGGATGCTATGCGCTAGTGGACGCTCTGAAACGTGCCGCCCCCAAGAATAGGGTCGTCTGCGTCTTTACAGTTCAGGAGGAGGTCGGCTTGAGGGGGGCTACGATGAGCGCCAATGCGATAAGACCGGACGTGGGAGTGGCAATCGACACGACAATCGCCGGTGACCACCCCGATATTGCCGAGCAGGAGGCTTCGATAAAGATAGGGAAAGGGCCATCAATAGTGGTTGCGGACGGGAGGAGGGATTCGCTAGGCGGGGGGCTCATCTCGAACCCGCTCGTGAGGGGATGGATGATGGAAATAGCTGAAAAGTCGGGCATCAGGATCCAGCTTGAGGTGCTCGAGGGGGGGACGACCGATGCGGCTGCGATACAGCTTGCGCAGGCAGGGATCCCTTCAGCCGCGATATCCATACCCTCAAGGTATGTTCATAGCTTTAGCGAGGTCATATCGAAGAACGACCTTGAAGAGAGCATAAAGCTCTTGGTCAGACTGATGGAAGAAAAGATACCGGTTTAGAGTGTTGGGAATGTCAGCAATAAGGAGCCTTCATTTAGAGAAGGTATTCGAGTACAACGAGAAGGGAAAGATAAGCGACGAGGTACTCAAGAGCTTCTACATGAGGCTTCCTTGCCTCGAGAAGGCAATTGAAGAGGTGGAGAAGGCGTCAGGCATCGGCTATCCTCCAATCTTTTTTGATCCGGTGTTGAGGATAATCAGCTATCCGGCCGCAGAATACTCGAACGGCGTAATTTATGCGCTGTCGAACATCAGGCAGTTTGGAGAGGGGTACAGGCTCTGCATAGACATCTCGCTGCCATTCCTGCTTTATGCCCCCGAAGACACCTTACGCGCATGCATAGCGCACGAGTTCCTTCATTATGTATTCATCACGCTGGCCATAGGCAACAAGCAACTGATGAGCCTGTCGTCGGATGGGGTCGACGTCCCCGAGGCGCACATATTATTTGATGAGACGCATACTGTGAAGGCGGAGGATTGGCTCGACAGTAAAGAGCTCCGCGGGATGGTGCAGAAGGTCTTCTCGCCCATTGTCAAAGAGCACGACCTAGAGAGATCGATAAAGGAGAGGTGGATCGAGCTGGGCCTGCCGTCGGTGAAGATCTCCGCTGACGAGAACAGTGTTAAGATCCCAATCATGGAGATCGACAGGCTTCCGCTCGATGGGAAAATCTTTGAGAGGGCAAAGAACAGACCGCAATCGGCCATCCCGAAGGGTCAAGTCTTTTAAGCTCCTTCATTTCGACTATAGGATGAAATGAAAGGGCGGATGTCTGGCATGAAATACAGTATCAAGGATGAGAGGCTTGCCGAGAAAGGAGAGCATCTTTTAAAATGGGCAGAGGACCATATGCCGGTTTTGATGAGCATAAAGAAGCGATTTGGCTCAGAGAAACCCCTAAACGGGATTCAGATCGTGGCATGTTTGCACGTGACGAAGGAGACTGGAGTTCTCGTAAGGACGCTCATGGCAGGCGGGGCTGATGTAGCGCTGACCGCCTCCAATCCGCTTTCAACCCAGGACGAGGTGGCAGCGGCACTTGTAAAGGACGGGGCAAATGTCTTTGCATGGAAGGGACAGACCAAGGAAGAGTATTATGATTGCATCAAGAAGGCACTGGCATTCGAACCACAGATAACGATGGATGACGGCGCAGACGTGGTCACCGAGCTTCACTCTGGCGGATACAAAAAGCTGAGGGTGATCGGAGGGACGGAGGAGACGACGACCGGCGTGGTGCGGCTTAAAGCAATGGCGGCCAAGGGGGTCCTCAAGTACCCCATCATAGCAGTAAACAATGCAGAGACGAAGTGGGACTTCGACAACATCTATGGCACCGGTCAGAGCACAATAGACGGCATACTGAGGGCAACAAATGTCCTCCTCGCCGGGAAGACGTTTGTGATCGCGGGATACGGACATTGCGGCAAGGGATTGGCCAATAGGGCACGAGGGATGGGGGCGCATGTTGTCGTGACCGAGGTCGATCCAATGAAGGCACTCAAGGCAGCAATGGACGGTTTCGAGGTGATGCAGATGCGCCAGGCGGCAAAGGTCGGGGACATTTTCGTCACCGCCACGGGGAACAAGAATGTCTTGACCAAGGAGCATGCGGCAGTCATGAAGGACGGGGCGGTGCTTGCCAACACGGGGCACTTCAATGTCGAGGTGGATGTCAAGGGGATAATTGAGAGCGCCAAGGGCAGGCTCAAGATGAGGGACTACGTCGAAGAGCTCACTCTGGTAAACGGAAACCGGGTTTATGTGCTTGCGGATGGCAGGCTCGTCAACCTTGCTGCCGCTGAAGGGCACCCCAGCGAGGTCATGGACATGAGCTTTGCAAACCAAGCCCTGGCAGCAGAGTACATATTCAATAATGCAAAGAAGCTCGAGCCGACGGTCTACGATGTCCCCAAGGAGATCGACAGCCACATAGCCAAGCTGAAGCTGGAGACCATGGGAATAAAGATCGATAAGATGACGAAAGAACAGGAAGAGTACGTCAAGGGATGGTCTGAAGGGACAGAATGACCGTCCTTTCATTTTTTATCCTGAACCGCCTTATTCTGATTTGCAGAGTTCTCCGACTTCCTATGAGGGATAGACAGAGCGTAATGATAATCCTTTTATCCTGTACTATACAATCTGAATAGCACAACGAAGGTGAAACATTGGCAGAGCAGATCATCTATATCGACGGCGAATACCTGCCCAAGAGCAAGGCGGTCATCTCGGTTTTTGACCACGGCTTTCTCTACGGGGACGGCGTATTCGAGGGCATAAGGGCCTACAACGGCTACGTCTTCAAACTCAAAGAGCACATCGATCGTCTGTACGAATCCGCAAAGACAATGATGCTTGATGTGCAGATGAAGAAGAGTGTGATGGGAGAGGCGGTCATCGGCACCCTGAAGCGGAATAACCTCAGGGATGCATACATACGGCTGATCGTGACGCGGGGCGTGGGCGACCTCGGGCTGGATCCAAGGAAGTGCCCCAAGTCGTCGGTGATAGTAATCGCGGGAACCATCAGCCTGATGTCCAAAGAGGCGGCAGAGAACGGAATAAAGACGTTGATCACGTGGGTAAGGAGAGACCCGATCGATGGAACGTCGCACGAGACCAAGTCCCTCAATTACCTCAACAGCATACTCGCGAAGATTGAGGCAAACAACGTGGGCGCGGATGAGGCGATATTCCTAAACCCGCAAGGGTACGTCTGCGAGGGAACTGCGGAGAACCTCTTTGTGATAAAGAACGGCAATGCACTGACGCCCCCGACATACACGGGCGCCCTGCCAGGGATCACTCAGGTGGCAGTCATAGAAATTGCGTCCAAGATGGGCATCAAGGTCCAGAGCAGGCCGATAACGGCGCATGAGCTCTTCAACGCGGATGAGGTCTTCTTCACAGGCACCGCCGCAGAGATAATCCCAGTAGCCTCGATAAACGGCAGGGTCATCGGAAGCGGCAAGGCAGGGGAGGTCACCAAGAAGCTAAGAAGAGAGTTCGCAAAGTATGCGGCTGACCCGGCGAATGGGACGCCATGCGTCTGAGCACATGGAACGCCATCTTTTTTTTATGCCTTCCACCAGTTGAAGACGTAGTAGTATGTCCTCTGCTGCAGACGGTCGATGGTAGCCAGAACGAATTTCTTGCGCACAGTATGCGATAGCCGACCCGCCCGGACTATCTCGATCGGATCGACCTCTGCCGAATTGGGCAGGACATGGATTATGAATGGCGCGTGGTCGATGCCGGGGCCTTGGCGATATACCGCAAAATCCGCTCCGAACTTGAGCGCGGGCCTCACGATATACCCCTTCTCGCGCAGATCTTTGTAAACAGTATACAACTCGTCAAAGAGATGGTAGCTCTTCCGGGAGAGGCAAAGCAGATCTTCGGTCGAGAGGGTGCGCCCGCCCTGCCGGATCTCCAGGAGGCCACGTTGGCAGAGCAGCATCGCCTCGAAGAGGGAGAGTTCGAGCTGGGTGTTAACCTCAGAGATGTCCTTTGGTTTGTGGACATTGACAGGTTTCCCATAGAACCCGGCGGTGTATAGGGCGGCCCCCTTCTCCTTTGACAGGACCAGCACTCTAGAGCCGAAGAGCTCCGCTTCAACCGGATCATGCGCGACCATGCGAGTACCCCAACTTTTAAAAGGTAAAGGCTACCTCAAATAGTAAAAGCCCGCCTTATTCATATAGATGTTTGCAAAAGTGAGTTCAAATTGAAGCTGCACATAAGCATAACCAACATAATGATATTGGTTGGCGCAGTGATCTTCGGTGCCTACCTCTATTTTGTTGGTTTTTGGCAGGTAGTGGATATCATTAAAGGGCTTGACATAAGGATAGCACTGCTTGCTATCGCGATAGACCTGCTCTGCATATCCCTCTTTGCCATCAGCTGGAAGTTTCTGCTGAAGAGCCCAGGCATAAAGCTGAAGGATTCAGTCATAGTTGTGCTGGTGAGCATCTTTGGAGACATGATGATACCGACGGGTTCCATTTCGGGCGAGGTGATGAGGATCTCTCTCGCAACTAAGAAGACCAAGCTCCACATGAGCGAGGTCACGGCTAGCGTGCTGATCCACAGACTGACGCTTGGCATAACGTTCGGCGTTGTGCTGGGGGTCAGCGTCGTCATGCTGCTTGCGACGCAGACGCTCAATTTGGCAGCGCTCTCCCTCTTCATATTCATCGGAGCGGCGGTAATCTTCCTCGGCGGGCTGGGGATACTAGCAGCGGTCAACATCTGCCGGTTTAAGAGGTTTGCTAGGGTGTGCCTGACCAAGATGGCGGGCATCATCCGACGCTTCAAACCAAGCTTCAGCCTTGAAAACGCCCAGCTCAGAGTGGAGAGAGGTTTGGAGGAGTTCCAGAGGGCGGTCAAGGAGATCAGCAAGGGGAGGGTTTTGCTCGCATCATCTCTGCTCATAGCAAGGTGGTTCATAATCGCATTGATTCCCTATCTCGTCTTCATTTCGCTGGGGCATCCAGCATCGTACTGGATGGTCCTCACCGTCTCGATATTCGTTTCAATGGTCCAGATGATACCAATCGGCATACCGGGCATGGTAGGGGTGATGGAGGTTTCGATGACGACGTTCTTCATCGGATTCGGGATACAGGCAGATATTGCGGCGTCGGCGACAATACTCACGCGCCTTGTGATGTTCTGGTTCGAACTGTTGATTAGCGCTTCGACTGCGTCATTTCAGGGATTGAGCGACCTGATGAAAAATGCAAAGAGCGCTCAGGAGATGCCTGTTCGGAATGGCGACGCCCATTCATGCGACACGGTGCAACGCAAGGACACGGGCATCGTCTGAAGCGTCTTCCATGACGTCGGTCATATGTTCAAGCATGCCTAGCAAGTCGCGGATCACCAGCAGCCGCTCAACCTGCTTTACCTCCACCAGAGCCTTGATGTCCAGTTCCTGATAGAGCTGGTCGACCTTTGCCTCGCAAGCATGGACTGCGCCGACGAGCTTAATCGTATTGTGAGGGTTCATGGCCAGCGCCAAGATTGCCTCCCTTAGTTTCTCATAGGTTGTGAAGACCTCGCCGGCTAGCGCCTTTATGCCTTCGCTGATCGATGAGGCAGGAATCCACTTCTGCTCGGAGAGTCTCATCAAGAGGCGCGATATCGATTGGGCAAGTTCGGCCACTTCGTCAACCTTAACGACAAGCTTCAAGAAGTCCTCTCTGTAGAGGAGGCCCGGTGCGGCTTTCGTCAGCTGGTCGATCAGGCTTATCTTATATACATCGGCCTCTTCTTCGAATTCAGAGATTTTCGCGTAGTTGGCTCTTAGGGAGTCGGTGTTGCCGTCGGCGTAACTGTCAAATGAATTGACCAGCGCGACGACAGCGTCTTGCACCTTCCTTACATGCTCAGTGAGGAGATCAAGCGATTTGCGGTAGATGCGGTTCTCGGTCGAATCCATTTCGCCAGAGGTGATGCTCAACCTTGCACACTCCGAAACTCGCGCTAAAAAAAGTCGCAGTCTTTAATAAAGATTTAGTGAAGGGGATTGCGTTAAAAAATCAAAGCCTCTTCATTATTAAGAGGGCTTAACAAGAAGATTATAAGGATAACAGCCACTATCAACAGTGATCTAAGATGGACGAACAGAGTTACGATGTCGCAATCGTAGGCGGCGGGCCTGCAGGTCTTACGGCAGCGATCTATGCCTCAAGGAGGGGCTTGAAGACGATAATCCTTGAGGAGGGCAACCTCGGCGGAAGGGCAGCGTACGCCCACATGATAGAGAACTATCCAGGATTCCCTGAAGGGATCTCGGGCGTCGATCTGGTAAGGCGTTTCGAATCGCAGGCAGAGAGATTCGGAGCGGTCATACGAACAGGGCAGGGAGTCAACGGCATCGACATCGGTCCAGATAAGAAGACGCTGATGACTCAGGCTGGCACGTATTCGGCCGGCGCAATCATAGTCACAACAGGGCTCAAGCAGAAGAAGCTGAGCATCCCGGGCGAGGAGAAGCTGTTGGGCAGAGGGGTCTCCTATTGTGCAACTTGCGACGGCTTCTTCTTCAAGGGAAGGAGGGTCGCGGTGCTCGGGAGCGGGCAGGAGGCTGCCAGCGACATCATATACCTTTCAACGCTGACAGACAAGATCACATGGGTTCCGAATGCAGACAGGATCTCTGTTGAAGAGGCATATCTCAAGAAGCTGGATGAGATCGGGATCGCGCCGATCTTGGGCGCCAAGATCATCGAGGTCTTTGGCGAGGGCAGGGTTCAAGGCATTAAGCTCGAGAGTGGCGGCGGCAGCATCGAGGAGAAGGCAATCGATGGGCTTTTCATTGCCATTGGCACGGTTCCGACCATCGATGTCCTGAAGAAGGCAGGCATAATCATTGATGATAATGGCTATATCGTGACGAATGAAGGCATGGAGACAAACATCCCCGGCGTTTACGCCGCGGGCGACTGCACGGGAAAGAGCCACCAGGTGGTTGTCGCAGTCGGTCAGGGCGCGGTAGCAGGCACCAACGCCTCGGATTATGTCAAGATGAAGATAAAGAGGTGAAGGTGCGCCTGCAGACCTAGGCGCGCCTTACAGTAGCTATCGAGTTGTCGGAAAGCCCAAGCTGCTTCATTTCATCCGTGTTTATCCATACCTCATTCTCAGGCACGTCAGGCAGGGGCATCGTGTTCAGTTCCAACTTTTTCTTTCCGGCGACCACTATCTCGATCCTCCCGGATACCTGAAGGAACTTCGCTGCTGCGGTATTTATCCTAGAATTGCCCTTGTCGAGCTCATCCTTGCGCCTAAGCCTGAGCCTTTTTTCGGGTGGTCTTTGGGACACTGTTTCACCATCTGTCTTGATTATCGCTCATCCTTTTTTTAAGCCTAACGGATGCTGAAGTATCCGTTCAAGTAGGACTGCAAGGCGCTTATCTGGATCCTTGATTGCTCCCAAGTGTCGCGGTCACGGATGGTTACGGTCTCGTCCTGCATCGTCTGGTAATCAACAGTAACCGCAATCGGGGCGCCTATCTCGTCCGAACGCGCATACCGTCTGCCAATGGAACCGCCATCATCGAAGTCGGCTATGTAACCGTCAGCGCGTATAGCGTCAAATATCGCCTGAGCCTTCTCGTTGATGCCATCCTTATTGACTAGCGGGAAGACGCAGATCTTGACGGGGGCGATGGACCGTGGCAGTGAAAGGACAGTGCGATCGTCCTTCTCTTTATAGGCACATTCCAAGGTCAGATAGGTGAGTCGGTCGGCCCCAAACGATGGCTCCGCTACATGTGGAATGAAGCGCTCTCCGGTTATCGACTCCTCCTTTTCCACAAACTCGACGAACTCAGGCCTGATCGCATGCCCGCCGACAACGGCACTGCCCGCGGCCAGCATGGACCGTAAAGAGGCGGCGTCCAAGCCCTTGAGCGCAGCCAATACCTTTCCAGTCTCTGATTTGTATTCGCGGCTTATCAGATCGACACGTGGCTTTGCGACCAACACGCGGGTCTTCTTTGGAACGCCGTATTTCCTGAACACGCCCAAATCTTGCCCGCTGTACTGCTGATGCCTTGAGAGATCATAGTCGGTCCGGTATGCATGCCCGGAGACCTCGACCCAGCCCCACCTGTCGAGCTTCACCAGTTGGTCGAAGGTCTGTGCAGAGTAATGCGCACGCTCCTTTGCAAGCTTCCCAACAAACATCTGCGAGTTGTGAGGGGCGCCGAGCTCGGATATGAAGTCGGTCGAGAGTGCCATAAAGTATGCCAGCCAATCAGACTTGATCAGCTTCTCACTCAGAGCCTCCCTAACGGTCACCTCTACAGGGTCGGTCTTCTCAGCCGCCACGAGATCCTCGGTAAGCAGCCTTAGCTTCTTGTCATGAACCTGCTCTAGCAGCGAGCAGCCGGGACTCTTCGGGTCGAAGAAGAATTCGACCTCCATTATCGTGAACTCCCTAAGCCTCAGAGGGCCCTGCCTCGGCGAGATCTCGTTCCGGGCGACCTTGCCTATCTGCGCAAGCCCGATCGGTAGCCGCTCCCGCATGGCTGTGTATATGCTTTTGAAGTTGGTGAACATGCCCTGGGCCGCTTCAGGCCGGATGTAAGCGATATTCTCAGAGTAGGGGCCAATGTTTGTCCTAAAGAGGAGATTGAAGTTGGACACTTTGCCGAGCTTCCCGCCGCACTCAGTGCATATCACGTTCTTTGCGGAAATGATATCGTCAAGCTGCGCCACGGTCTTCCCCTCGATGCCCTGGATGTCGCCAGCCTGCTCAATGATGATGTGATCGGCCCTGAACTTCTTATGACAAGATGTGCACTCCACTATGACGTCCGTAAAATTTTCCACGTGCCCGGACGCCTCGAATACCTTCGATGGCGTTATCATGGGGGTTTCGATTTCGTAAACGATGCCGTGGTTTTTATGGATAAAGGTTTCCCGCCACCGCCTCTCGACGTTCCTCTTCAGCATTGTGCCCAATGGGCCAAAGTCGAGAAAGCCAGCCACGCCTCCATAGATCTCTGAGGCGGGCCAGAAGAATCCCCGTCTCTTGCATAGGTCGATAACCTTATCATACTTATCCATAACCGCAACCACCGTTTGACTTTTAGATCTTAATTACCATCAGTTTACCATAAGTTGCCCGTCTGATTCTGCCGGGTTAATGGAATGGAGTCTATCCTAAATAAACTTAAGCCCTTTCCGGATGTGCCCCCAGAGGAGGGTCCGGAGGCACATACTGGCGAGCCATTGCACCGACCGCCCGATAGAAACGTTCAAGCGGCTCTACGACAAAGCGGGGCTGAAGGTGCTTGTGCAGGCGAGGCAGGCACCCGCTCGGAGGCAGGATTGGAATGCACGGCGTCTGTGTCGGACCGCCAGCACAACGGGGCATGCGCACTGGCCATAGCCATGGCTGCGGCGATCCATTACCATTTTGTGTCCGCATCTGAAGCGAGGGGGACTGCGGCTTGGAAGGGGGACGTTGCGTCGATATAAAAAGAAGTGTGCGATTCATCCGCGCCCTTCCGGGCGCGGCATACTCGCAACTTTTTGTACATTCATGCTCAATCGGTCGCGTCTACGTATGAAGCGAACGCTTGTTGCGATCCGTCGGCCCCTGTCATGGTGCCGCTGAACTTGTAGACAGGCTGGAGGTAACCCGGCTCATCTATTATGCAGTATGCGTAGTACGTTAGCTCAACGCTGTAGATGTCCACCCTGGCTGGAGCGGTCATGTAAGGCGATTGCATCTTTTCAAAGGCCTCTTGCGGCGTAACCGTTATTTTCACCATGTCCCCGGATGGCACTAGATTCCTGCATTCGCTGAAGAGACCGACTATGCTGCCGCTGGAGCCTACGAAGACATGAACCCTCGAAAAGCCGCTTACAGGCATTCCGTCGTACTCCACAGCGTAGACTACGCTCCAATAGTTGACCCATGATTGTCCCGCTACCCAGACCGTTGAGCCAGCCTCCACATGCTTGAATGTGAGCGTATGCGGCGGTTTGGGATAGAATGCTTCCGACTGCTGAAGTTCGAGAAGGAATGCGTCCGCCGCCTGCTTAGCTACGTCTTTCGATGGAAGGAATGGTGCAAAGTGAAGATTGGAGCTGCTGTACGCAGGAGTTGAGAATATAATGGGTCCGCTGGTATACAAACAGACAGACGTCGCATTTTTTAGCGTGCCTTGGTTTACACCTATCAATGTCGTGCCTTCCACCGCGCCGTAGGCTATAGTAAGTGGACCGCCCATATTGAACGGTGATCTAGAGGCAATGCTCAGAGCCAAGTCTTCCGTTATCGAGAGGTTCTCAACCAGCAGTTCAGGAAGCTCTGTCTGCACTGTGGGGAATTCGCACCAGAGGTACATTTCGGTAGGACCAGACAGGGATCTCATCACATAAGCGCCGTTGCCTAGCGGGTAATGGGCGTTGATTATGCCCGAGCCGTACAATGATAGGCTTACGAGAATTGCTGCTGACAGAATAATTAACAGTGTCGTTTTTGACCTTGTTATCAATCTTAGCACCATCATGTTTCATAATACCATTGCCTTGAGAAAACGACTTCACTAGGGTCATTGTACATTCCATTACCGTATCCTGGAACATATTCATCGTAATAATTCAGCACGATGGAACCCGATCCGGGATCAACGTCACAGATGCAATAGACTGCTCCAACAACATCAGGCATCTCCTGAGTCAATATTGTTGCAGCTTTCCATGCGTCGCCAATGCACTTAACTGATTCGCCCATGTCCCCTGTAAGATATTTTGCAAAGGCTTCTCCGGTGGTGGCATAATCGTATGCTGTGGACGCATAACCAGTGATTCCATGAAGGTCATTAAAAACTGCTTGCCATCGAACTGGCGTCCACCACCACCAGTCACGGTATAATACATCACATGCCATTGCAAATAGCCACTCGAGGTCTGTATCACCTAAATACATTTCATTGTAGTGAGCGATTTGAGTATCATATCCATCGCCATCAGTGTCACTTCTGAAGATGAGCCCATCGGTGGTTCCGTGTCCTGCGAAATAAACAAAGTCAACATTGTCAACCCAATCGTAATCAGTTCCATTTACGCCCCACATCTCAAAATGTCGTTCTGACGCGTTCGTGTCGCCATTATTCCATTGTTTTGTAAAGCCGTGGCTTCCTAACCAATTATAGAAGCCGAGGGCATTATCGTCGCAATTATTTGCATCGGCCCATGGCGGGGCATAGTCACAATTATACTCTACCCCAAGTTCTTTATCGTTCAAGTCATCATTGCCAGCTATGACGGGAGATACTAAAAACATGGGTGTCAACAGAATCAATGCAAGCAATAGCGTTTTTCCAGAAACCATTTTTTTATCGTTTATCATATACAAACACCTTGAGAACGTGGGGGGTGTCTCTTATGGACGATGCTACTGCCACATTTTGCTCCAATTGCGGTTGTGGCTTGAAAGCGATAATTGTTCGGGGATTTGATGTCCATAATCATCAATCCAGCGTCCCAGATAGCAGGATCAATGAATCCGACCGGACGGGATTCGGCTATGCTTACCTCATGAATCACAGGATGAGCCATGTTGCACTTTATTTTGGTAGAGGCTTGTGCAAGGGTTGCGCGGTCACGCCAGTCTATTATATAGTTGCCCAGTAGCACCATACTATTAGCTTTACAATTTTGCAAAGCTAGTCCCCAC
>MAGS01000030.1:46516-98116 GCA_001717005.1 Candidatus Methanomethylicus mesodigestus
ATCCATGGGAGGGGATAGTACAACATGGGACAGGAAGCAGCAGAGATGCACGTCGATGCGTGCTCAGGGCTTGGGCTGGTTAACAGGGGAGAGGGCAGCTCTGAAGGTAGAGGATTGCCGGGCAATTAAGGAATGCTACGATGCGATCTTGGACGCATTATTTAAAAGTATAGCGCTGGTTTAGCTTAATTATCAATCTACATATCCATGAGGTAAATTCAAGTAGAGGTACATTTACCCAAATATAACTTATGGGGTGTCGTGCATTGAAAGAAGCGTTTTATGTGGACAATGCGTCAAAATCGTTTGCAGGGTTCCAGACCGAATTTTCCGAGGCAGACTTCGTTCTCTTCGGAGTGCCGTTTGACAGCACGTCCAGTTTCAGACCGGGCTCAAGATTTGCGCCCAATGCGCTGAGGCAGCTCTCGTCGAACCTTGAGACTTGGTCCTGGAGGACCGGGATGGATTTTGAGGACATTAAGATGCACGATCTGGGCGATCTTGCGGTAGTCCATGGCGATTCGGCAGAGACGGTAAGGAGGGTCAGCGAGACGGTCGAGGACATCGTCGCAACGAGGAAGATACCAGTGATGGTTGGAGGGGAGCACTTGGTCTCGCTTGGGGCCGTGAAGGCGATAAAGGACGTAACGGTCGTCTCATTCGATGCCCACTTCGACATGCGGGACGAGTACCTGTCCAACAGGCTCTCGCATGCGTGCGTGATGAGGAGGTCGCTTGAGGCGATAACTTCAGGAAAGGTCATCCTTGCAGGGGTGAGGGCGACGTATGGCGAAGAGGTCGAGATGGTAAGAAAGAAGGGGATAGACTACATCAGTGCCCTTGAGATGCTAAGGTCCGATGCAAGCACATCGGCCAGATGGATGAAGAAGCGGCTTGAGGGGGCCAAGAAGATATACATATCGATAGACATAGACGTCCTCGATCCATGCTATGCGCCAGGGATAGGCAATCCGGAGCCCGAAGGCATCTCGCCGACCTACATTCTGGACATGCTCAACGACGTTGTAGATGACAGGGTCGTAGGATTTGATCTTGTTGAAGTCTCCCCTCCCTACGACAACGGGAACACGGCGGCGGTGGCTTCAAAGATAATATTCGAGCTGTGCTCGATGATAAAGCTGGCAAGGAAAGGATAGCCGGCATTCTTAAAAAATGGATTACTTGGATTGCACGACCCGTACGATTTGGGACCGCGCCTTGTAGAGGATCCTGTGCCCGCATGCAGGACAACGGATTCCAGGAAGACCGCTAAGGTCGCCGCTCTCGATGACCTTGCCGCATTTTTCACATAAGTACTGTGTCAACGTGGCCACCGATAGCCTACAATTGATACAGGTTTAAAAGCCTTTGTATGGCAATGGCAGTGGCCTTACTCGGAAGGGGCAGCATCCTTCTTTGTTCGTCGCCTTGCCCTGCTCGGGGGGGCGGCATCTTGGTCCCAGATCAGATAGTTGCGGATCGAAGGGAACTCGATGCCGTTCTGGTCAAACTCTTTCTTGGCAGCGGCCATGATGTCTCGAGACATCGAGAATGCAGTCGGCTGGTCCTTAGCCCGGCTGAGGAGCCGCAGCTTGACGCCTGTCGTGTCGAAGTCCATTATGACGGCATTTGGGAGGTCCCCTGTCGGGAAGCAGGCGGGATGCTTCTTTGCGATATCGACCAAGATTGCCATGGCCTTGTCGGCGTCGGACTTGTAGGAGATCGTTATCATAATGGGGACCAGGACCGATGGATCGACAGTGGTGTAATTTATGATGACCTCGGACTGCATCAGCGAGTTGGGCACCATAAGCCGGCGGTTGTCCCAGGTCCGCAGGACGGTGTACGTGAGGCGTATGTCCTCGACGAAGCAGAAATCATTTTTGAACGTCACGGCATCGTTGATCTTGAAGGGCTGCGACAAGGAGATCGTTATCCCGGAGATTATGTTTGAGAGCGTTGATTGCGCAGCCATGCCCAGCACTATCGACGCGAACCCGGCCGCCACGAATATGGATGCGACTGCGGTGCCCAGATTTGGAAAGACTGAGAAGACTGTAATTGAAACGCCTATGACTACAACGGTCGCCAGAATCAGGCGCCGCAGTACAACGTATATGGTCTGCAATGAAGGGGACTTCTCAGAGATCCGCTTCAGCCGGCGGTTCAGTAATGCGTTCATGACATACATGACTAGGAAGGTCGCTCCAAGGCCTATCGAGAGGGCCACTATCTGCCAGAAGAACGTCTCGAAGTACGATATGATCTCAAGGATGATGTCGACCATTATTATGCGCCAACCTTAACAAGGCGTGCAGATGTCAGGCCGCAGCTTCAGGAGCGGACTTACAGCCAGCACCACATATGCGCGACGGCATCATGAAGTATAACAAAAACAGATATATAAACAATACAGGAAGAGGGGTTGTTGGGTTGGCGCATGAAGACGGCCCAGTCCGTTGGCGAGCCAAAGGACGAGCCGCAGACGAGCCAGTCAGCCAGATGATCGGGGACACATGGACTGCGAGAGGATCGAGAGCCGATCGTCTCGCCAATAGCAAAAGGATGGGGGTTTCTTATGCCTTCGCTAGTTGCGGCGCCTAAAGAAGGGAGATGTTTGCGTTTACATTAAACGTATTAGCAGGGGGCAAGCAATGGTTTGGCTGGAGCGGCAGAGGGATAGCTAAATATGGATGAGGACAGCTATGACAGGGAAGAATTGAGTGCCAAAACGCATACCATGGCATTCGCCACCTGCAGAAGAGCAGGAGGTTCATGGTCAGCGTATCGGAAAAGAGATCGAGTGTAAGGGGAAGGGGTGGAAAGAGAGTTGCGCGTGATTAATTTTGCATTTCTTCAGAGAAAGGATGGTACGAAGAAAGCCTTGCCACCCGAGGCGGGCGATGCATTGGTCCTTCTGCAGGCATTCGATGTCCTGGGCAAGAAGTGGAGAAGCGTCTTTAGGCTCTTTCTGGAAGACAAGAGCAAGATCGAGTTCGTTTACAAGATGTATTACCCGATCTACCTAATACGGGAGGGGGACGCGGTTGTAGCTGTGGACGCGATGATGCTACACAGCTACAGGGTGAGCGAATATTTAGGGGGAAGCGAGGATTACCAACTTTATGCATTGAAGGCATATGAACTCCCGCTCATCGGCGACGGCAAATGCATGAGCCTCTCGGAGTGGAATGTTGCGGCATACGACATGGAGATCAAGGACGGGTTGGCGCTCTGGCCTGCTTTGGATGAGGGCAAGGCCAAGAATGTTGCCGACGGGCTGTATAACATTTACCTCAAGACGAAGAATTCGGCTTTGAACATACGTAAGACGATTGATGAGATGGAGAGGAAGTATAAGGCAGAAACAGAGCCCCTTGCCAGCGAATACGGGCAGCTCCAGAAAGAGTATGAGGAGAAGATTGCGCAGAAGAACCAAGAGATAGAGAACCTTGTGGCCAATGTCGAGAGGTCAGTCATAAAGGAATTCAGGACGGAATTGGAGAAGAAGATGGACAGCCTCAAGAATGAGCGCGACTTCATTGAACGGACGCTCAAGGACATAAGGTCAAATGCAACGGAGATAGAGAAGGCAATCGGCAAGGCTTATGATGAGAGGGAGCAGGCCAAGAACGAGATAACAAGACTTGAGAACGCCATCGTGTCCTTGAGTTCGAAGAAGGAGAAGATAGAGAACGACACGGTGAAGCTCCTTGAGATTAAAGATGTGGTCATGGAAAAGGAAGAGATGAAGAAAAAGAAGGAGATGCTGGCAGAGCGCGTCTTTGCACTAATCGAAGAGATCTCTGAACTCAAGGAGAAGCAATCAAAAATTAACAAAAAAATCAGGTTGTTCGAGGTTGACCTTGGCAAGATCGTTGAGAAGGAGAAACTTCTGCCGTCCAACGAAGACCTTGAGCGCAAGAAGATCGAAGAGTGCTTCCTGAAGAGACGGGAGTTCGTGATCAAAGAGCTTGACGACCTGATAGCAAAGAAGGAGCGGGCACTCCTTGAGATCAAGACGAAGATGAACGAGAAGAGGATGGCCTATGTGAGGCAGAAGGCGCTACTCGAGGACGTCTACAAGAAGGCAGAAGAAGAGCTGAGCAAGTACAGGGAGCTGTTCATGAAGGCGGACTCTGTCCAAGGAGACCTCGAGGTAATCTACGTGCCGTTCTACCTCGTTTCAAGGGATCAGAAGATGAGCATCATAGAGCCGCCCATCATACTCAAGGAGAACGGGAAAGAAGAGTGGTGCGATAAAATCAATGTAACGGACCAAGTGGTAAGCTACATCGAGGGGAACTGGGACAACATCGCGGTGATCCTATTCGAATCGAGAGAGCTATTTGACATACTGAATTCGAAGAACAGGGACAGGCTGAAAAGCGGAATCGCTGTCCTGAGAAGGCTTGGTGCGGTCAACAAGGTTCAGCTTTCAATAATAACTAATGGTGGGCTGAGTTGAAGATCCTCTATGTGAGTCAATCGTTTTACCCCAGCACCGGCGGGGTTTCATACTACCTCATATGGCTGGGCCGCAGGCTGAAGCAGCTCGGTCACACCCCCGTATTCGTGAATCTTAAGACCAAGGGGAATTCGGACACAGTAGTGGAGGGGATGAATGTGTACCGGGTGCCTAGAGATGGAGCCATGGACAGCATCGCCATGTCAGGGTACTCGAAGTACAAGGAGTTGGTTCTGAAGATATTTCACGGGAAGGATCCCGCACTGGACAAGTTCTATAACAAACACCTCTATGGGTATGAGGGGTATGTCAAGGTAAACGAGAAATTTGCAGAGAGGGTGAAGGAGGTGGCAGACATCTCAAAGCCCGATATCATCCATGTTCATGACTTTCAGCTCCTTCCCCTCGGGGGAATGCTGAAGGGATTAGGCTTGCCGATGCCGTTCACGTGGCATATACCATTTACGGAGGATGCCCACCAGAGCTGGAGAGAGCTGATAGTAAAGAACCTGAACGAGTATTCGAAGGTAGTATTTTCAACGAAGCCCTACATAAACGCGGCATTGAAATCAGGCATCGCCTGGAGCAAGCCCTGCTGCATACCCCCATTCATCGACGTGGAGGAGCCGAAGCGATCATTCAGGAAAAGCTATGGCATACAGAAGAACGTCAAGGTCATACTCTGCGTGGCAAGAATTGATAAGCTAAAGGGACAGAGCGTCTTGCTTGATGCTGCCGCGCGATTAAAGTCGAACTACAGGATCATCTTCATAGGGAATGGGTCCGTAACCAAGGAGTTCCTCAAGATCAAGGAGAAGGAGGATTACGAGAGAGAGCTGAAGTCGAAGGTTGATGATTATAACCTCAAAGAGAAGGTATTATTCACAGGCGCGATAGACAGAGACTCCCTCATGAGTGCCTACAAGGAATGCGATCTCGTGGTTCTTCCTTCCCACCAAGAGGGATTCGGTCTGGCAATCACAGAGGCCATGGCATTTGGGAAACCGGTCATTGGAAGCGCGGTCGGGGGCATACCTACACAGATCTGGCCGGGCGTCAATGGATATATTGTAAAGCCGAATGATCCAGGGGCGATGGCAGAAGCCATAGATTACATCCTCTCTAACGTTGGGAGGTCACGAGAGATGGGGGAGAACGGCAAGAAGATATATCAGACCAACTTCTCAACAGAGAGGGGAGTCCAGGACCACCTGGCCCTCTATCGGGAAGTGCTGACAGGGGCATAGACAACGGGGATTGTTTTTGATGAGAATAAATGTCGACACGGTAGCCATGGACTACGATAGGACCATAGCCGACGAGAGCAAGGGATTCATCATTAGCGACGAGGTCAAGCAGGAGCTCATGCGGTTCAGCCATTTTAAGCGCATGCTCGCGACAGGCAGGAGGTTTGAGGACATCCCGGACAGGGACGTGCTGAAAGTTTTTGACGTCATATTAAGTGAGAATGGCACAATAATGAACAGCGACGGGGGAAAGAGGAAGGAGGTCATGGTCAAGAGCGAGGGATGGGCGAGGATAAGGTCAGAGATCACGGGCATAATGAACAGGAGCGGGATGAGGGTTTATACAGGCGAGGTTGTGCTTGCAGGTTACAAGGATGACGCACCGGAGCTGGCCAACAAGATAAGGGCAGCAGGCCTAAACGAAGAGGTGGAGCTCGAGTTCAATAAGGAAGGGCTCCTAATAATGCCAAAGGGCTGGAACAAGGGCAGAGGGGTCAGAGAGGTGATGAGGAGGCTGGGATGCACCAGGCTCCTTGGAATCGGCGATGACCTTAACGATTTGTCGCTTCTCAGGGCGGCAGAGATCGGGGTCGCCGTGAAGAACGCCGTTCCCGAACTCAAGATGATTGCAGACATAATCTGCGAGAAGGAGAACGGCTACGGCGTAATAGAGGTATTGAGGCTCATAGAAGGGTACAAAGAATGACCGGCTCGCAACTACCTGGATTTTATAAGCGAGGATTGGATGAGCGGCGCATGCTGCTCAAGGAGGCGGCAGGCATCTCCAACGACGATCTCAAGGCGCTTGCTGAGGGGCTTACGCTGGCATCGGCAAACCTGATGGTCGAGAACGCGATCGGCACAATGCAGGTCCCCTTGGGCGTGGCAACTAACTTCAAGATAAACGGAAGGGAACTCCTGATCCCGATGGCGACTGAAGAGGCGTCGGTTATTGCTGCAGCGAGCTATGCTGCAAAGCTCGCGCTCCCCACCGGATTCACGGCGACAAGCACCAGGCCGGTCATGAGGGGTCAGATGCAGCTGGTCGATGTCGAGGACGCATCGGCAGGGAAGTCCCGGATTGAGGCGGAGAAGGATAGGCTGATTGCCGAGGCGAACAAGCTTGCGGGGCTGCTACCGTCGCTTGGGGGCGGCGTGATTGACCTAAAAGCAAGGGTTCTCGAGGCAGGGGAAGAGATGCTTATTGTCGAATTCTTTATCGACTGCAGGGACGCGATGGGAGCGAATACGATAGACACGGTGGTCGAAGGCATGACCGCCGAGATCGAGTCGATAGTCAAGGGAAGGGCGCTCCTGCGAATCCTCTCCAACCTAGCGACCGAGCGGCTCGCGAAGGCGACCGTAACTTACAAAAAGGAGAGCATAGGCGGCGAAAGGGTTGTTGACGGAATAATCCGCGCATATAGATTTGCTGCCGCTGACCCTTACCGCGCAGCGACCAACAACAAGGGCATCATGAACGGGATAACTGCGCTGGTGCTCGCCACGGGCAACGACACGAGGGCGGTTGAGGCGGGGGCGCACGCATATGCCGCGGTGGGGAAGGGATACACATCGCTCTCGAAGTGGAGCAGAGATGCCGAGGGTAACCTTCACGGGGAGCTGGAACTTCCCATGGCGGTTGGCACGATAGGAGGGGCGACGAAGACGCACCCCACATCGCAATTCGCGCTCAAGCTGATGGGAATCAAGAGTGCGAGGGAGCTTGCGGAGACGATGGCCGCTCTAGGGCTTGCTCAGAACTTTGCTGCCCTCAGGGCGCTGGTGACTGAGGGGATTCAGAAAGGGCACATGCAGCTGCACGCGCGGAACGTTGCAGCCATGGCAGGAGCCACTGGGCCTGAGGCTGAGAGGATTGCCGATGTTCTTGCGAAGGAAGGGAATTTCAGCATTGCGAGGGCAAAGGAGCTGCTGGGCAGATAACAGAGGCTAACGTTCAACGATCGAGATTGCCTGGACCGGACACGAGGAGACGGCAGCGTCGAGGTCGCAGGTTGCATCCTCCTTGATGACGTGAGATTTGCCTTCAGGGAGGAGCTCGAACACCTCAGGGCACAATGCGACGCAGTTTCCGCACCCGATGCAGAGGTCTTGATCTACACGAGGGATCCTCAATGGAAACACCTAGGTCAGAAGAGCGGATTAGGTTTTTAAGCATTTATATCAAACATAACGCAGTGCATGGGCATGGATCACAAGAAGCTCCTGGAAAAGGCAGCGGTGCTGAAGAATATACCTAGAACGGGATGGCTGCAGCGAGGAGTGCCGCCCGCTGATGCGGAGACGATCGCCGAACACACGTTTGAGGTCACCTCCATATTGACCATCATAGGCATCGCCGTCCAAGGCTTGAATAAGGACAGGCTGCTGTTCATGGGTGCGGTGCACGACTGGGGCGAGTCGGTTTCAGGAGACATCCCCAGGAGCCTAACAAGCAGGATCGGGAAGGATATGAAGAGCAGAACGGAGATCGAGATAATCAAGGAGATGGCAGAGGAGAGCGGTCTCGAAGAACTTGAGGGCATCTTCCGCGAGTATGAGGAGAGAAAGACCGACGAGGCCAAACTTGTCAAATTTGCCGACCTCCTCTCGACGTTGAGGCAGGCCAAGGCATATGCCGAGAGAGGGTTCCGCACGGAAGACATCGTAGCTAGCTGTGGGCAGGAATTGGAGGAGATAATGGCGCAGCTTGATGGCAAGCTTAGAAGGCAGCTTCGAGCACTTTTATATGATGGAAATTGAAGATAGATGAACTCTAGGAGGCAAAAGGAATGGCAGATAAGGCAAATCAGGATGGCAAGACGTTCTATTTTCCGGTACCTGCGGGCACGCCATACTCGATCATAGCTGAAGCCGTGAACAAATTCGATGTGGAGTTGGCGGACAAGGAAGTGAATATTCCGGAGATGTCGGATAGCCCAACGATGCCAAAATCGTGGGTAATCAAGGGAGAGAAGGATCAGCTCATCAAGGCGCGGGAGCATATAATCAAAAAGATGGAAGAGATGCTTGAGAAGTTCAAGTAACCGCTCATCTCTTTTTGTCATCGTCGACAAGTGCCTTGCTCAGGGCCTTGTCTTCATCAGCGATCTCGGATTGCAGGTCCTTCATTATCAACGAGAATGAGGAGAGAAAGAGCTGCTCGATCGCCCTCCCGGGCGATATGCCGATATTTTGGCATGAGGCAGATACCCCATCGGCATTGGACTCCAGAAAAGAGTGGAGGGTCTTTGAGAGGTCTGACGCGAGCGGCTCTGCGATCTTCTTGTCATACGGGCTGCCCAATCGCTCGATGGAGAAGTCCAAGGAGAAGATCGGAACGCCCCCGTGCACGCAGGTCTTTCTGACCAAGCCGGCCGAATGAAGCCTCTCAAGCCTGCCTTCCGAATCCTGCTGGGTTATGCCAAGAATCTCAACAATCTTTTCCGCGTTGAGAGGGCCGTCGCTGAGCAGCAGTATTGTCTCGCGCAGCTGCTCATCCATCATCGAGCTGCAGAAAGCAGGCAGTTTATCGTCAGCTATTGTTAGGCTTGCCATCCTTTTCACCCATGGTTTTCAGGAAAGACTTGATCTTGGAGACCATTATTTTTGCATCTGCCTCGCCCTTAGGATACGGGACCCGCACGCTAGGGATGCCCCGCCTCTTGATCAGATGGAGTAGGAATTCGTTGGTACGCCCGCAGCTGGCGCACCCAAAGAGGGCTTCAGGCTCCTCCACAACTATGGCACCGTCGGCTTCCTCAATCAAAGGACCGATCAAGGCAAGTCGCCCTCTGACGCCCGCAGGAACCTCTATTGCGGCATATTTGAGCCCCCTTCGGGGAAAATCAGGAGTGATGTTCATTGGAGGTGAGTCGATCTCTGGCTTGCTCAAGTTCTTGGAGACCTCTTCGCCAAGACCGAGGGGGGTGTGACCCTCCCGGACCACCAAATCGTAAAGTATGAGGCTATTCGGCGGGAATATGAAGATCTTTGCCAAACGATCCACCTCCTAAGGAGATCTCTCCACTGTTCGCCTTGCTCAACCAGTACTTCACTTTTATAACTATCTCATTCAGCTTGTCCCTAGGGCAGCTTACGCCCCGCACGACCCCGGTGATGGTGTCCACTATGACTCCGGCGACTTCCACCTTTCCGGGCGGGGGTCTGACTAGGCGCGTGATTATGCCAACCTTTGCAAAATCCTCATAGTCCACCGGCGCTTCGCATACAATGATGGTGGGGATATCAGCGTAACGTAAGAAAGACTTCGCCTTGTAGACGACATGACCCGTTATGCCGCCCAGATGGAACAGGGCAATCTTAAACCGCCTTACCTGGAAGATCTCCTTTTCATTAATGCCTGCCATTGACCCGCCGGGGGCGCCACCGTACGGAGATTCGGGAGGCACGCCCGAGCCCGACTCCAGCACAAGGACACTCGTCCGGATCCCTTGCTCTCTCAGACCGTAAGTGATCTCGCATACAGGCTTCGTGATGTGCCTTTTTGAGGGGGACATCGCTACAGCGACAACCTCGAATGTCTCTGATTCCGATATCGTTCCCCTCTGGGCCAGCCCGCCGCCCTCTCCGATGCCCATCGACTCCCTGCAATCGACGATCTGAGCCTCTCGCCCTATCGACTCTTTCAATGTGATCACCCACGAACTTTGCCAGAGAGGTAATCCTTGACAGTAGGCTTTGGCTTTGTGAATCGCCCCGTTCGTACATCGTACCCGAAGGGCATCGTGGATTCAAACATCGTCTTGAAAGCTTCCAGAACCTCGTCCGGCGCGGTGCCTGGCGTTAGCCTGATTATGAAACGCCCAATTACCTGTTTGCCATCATGGTATTTTGGACCGTGAATGAGGACCTCGGCGACCCTATCATCTGCATCTAGCGCACACATTAGAGGCTCGCCTTGCTTGAGGTTCATCAGCCTTCGGGGCATGAGATCTATTTCCTGTAACTCGATGGAGTCTGACACTGCAGGCACCTTAGCTAAATAGCCCAAGCAGGAGGATAAAAAGATTAGCTTCAACTGCGCCCGAACGAGCAGTTTTTATTATTCCATTCTATTAACTAGACTACAGGCTGGGAAAGCATCAGTTGAAGGTCACTATAAACGGGCAGATCACCGATGCGGCATCCGGGACAACGGTCGAGCAGGCGTTGAAGCGGATGGGCGAGCCCGACAAGGGATGCATCCTGTCCGTAAGGAAGAAGGTCGCAGTCGAGAAGGTGGCGACGGATCTCTTCCGGATCGAGACGACGAGAGGCAGCCTCATAATCAGGATAGATTGTCAGAGGGTGTTCGACGGATGGAGGAGGCACTTCAAATCGTTCGAAGGAACGAGCGTAAGATGGTCTACGAGGGATGCGACGGTATTTGGGCAGATAGTAACTGATTTTGAGCCCTCCGACGAGCAGTTTGAGATGAAGAAGAATGAGGTTGCGCTAAGCCTCTCAGGGTTCAGTAGCGAGAATACCCATCTAGTCTTTGGGAAGAAGACCCACGTAGGGAACTATTCCCCTCCGAAGGGGTGCGGCGCTATAGGCAGGGTGGTGTACGGGAGGCACCTCATAGGGAATATGAAGATGGGAGACAAGATAATCAAGATCGAACCGATCATAGAAATGAAGGAGGCGGCCAAATCGGTCCTCAAGATCGACGGCGATTATGTGCTTGAGGATGGCGACAGCATAATCACCAAGATGCTCATAGAGCTGGAGGGCACGTCCCCGGCGTCGAGCGAGCACGTCTATAATGTGCTGGGGAAGGGTTGGCTGGAGGTCAGGTCTAAAACAAGCAGGTTCATATCGGACAACAGGGTTGGCCTCGCCTCGCTTGCGACTGAAGGTCTGGGCGTGAGGCAACGTGGGACACTGACCGTGAGAAACACGGGGAGCAGCGCGGGCGGGATCTACGTGTATACGTCCGAGGCGCCGCTCAGCGCGAGCCACTCGATAGTAGGGCATGTTGTCAGCGGCATGGAGCTTGCTGATGTGTCGGATGAGGGAGACAGAATTGCGGTGGCCATTTCCCAAGAACGCATAGACCTGCTGGGCAAAACACAGAGCGAGGCTGAAGCGTTCCTGGCAAAGCTTGGGATAAAGGCCGAGAGGCAGGGCGACACATCTGACTCTGCGATCGTGGTCGAGCATTCGCCGAGCAACTCCTTGGAGATCGTTTCGAAGAGGGAGGTGCAGACGATCGGCGCAGGCAAGGAGAAGATCCTGAAGGTCCGCCTTTACGTCAAGGATGCGCCGGCATCTGTAAGGTACTTCAGGGTTGCCACCGGTCTTGAACTGCGGAGGTTTGGGAAGCTGAAGACATACTTCTCAACCCCGAAGATGGACCTGATACTATTCAAGGGCAATGATGCGCTGGCCAAGGGGCTGATGCCAGAGAATATTCCGGGTGCGATAGTCAAAAGCGGTCAGATCGGCGTTACCAACACTGTGAAGAAGTTCACTGGAATGATTGGCGTAAGATTCACAAGCAGCGACAAATTCGGACCCACGGCCGAAGCCTTTGATGGGACGAACCTGATTGGCGAGGTCGCCGGCAACATTGAGGTGCTAAGGGAGCTAAAGGAGGGGACCGAGATTTACATCTTGGAGGCACGGTGATGATAAAGACATACCTTGTGGTGCTCGCCTCAGACTCCAACTTGACGCCGTCCATGCTCGCAGAGAAGGTTTCGGCCCGAGGGGACGTTGATTACAAAGAGACCTGCTACGGCCTGCTTCTGGAGGGTGAGGAGGAGAAGGTGATGAAGGCAATCGATGAGTTAAAGGCCATGGATCCAAGCAGGGTCTTTTACAAGCAGAGAGGGTACAAAATAGGCGACAGCCGCATCTGCCGCGCTAAGAGGGGAGGCGGCCCCCGACCTGGCTACCATATGCTTTCCATGGAGAGGGAGGTTCTGAAGAATGTTTCAAAGGCGCTGGAGAGCCCGGTGGTCGAGGTCAAGGAGGGTGACGAGAAGCGCAAGATCGCGGTCGACAAACTCAAGAAGATTGTTGAGAGCAGTGAGAGCTGAATGCAGACATTCGTTGATTCGACAGATAGAACGGGCGGCGAGCAGTACAAGTACATAGCCGAGAAGATGGTCGAGGATCTTGGGCTGACGGGCACTGTAGAAGGGATCTGGATGTGCATAAGGCCTGAAGAGCCCTTCTTCATAATCAGCATCAGATACAAAGAATTCGTTGGCAAGAACACGATAGCAGAGCTAGGGAGCGTGGAGTCCCGCAACGAAGGGGTCAAGATAACACTGTTCAGCGAGGTTGATGTTGGAGATGCCCTCAAGACGCTCTGGGGGGCTTACGGAAGAGACAGGGTAGAGCAGGGCGGCAGGATGGATATTAGGGTCAACGGTGTTGAGGCGGAGGATGTGAAGGGCATTAAGATACGAGAAAAGCCCGTAGATGTTGGGTCAAAGGTGAATGAGCTCGCACTGCGCATAATACCTGAGGGGTTCCGCGTGAGGCATGTGACGAAGAAAGAGGGGGAGATCACAATAGTCGCTGCCGAGGATCCGATAAAGGAAGAGTGGAAGAGGCAAGCCGAAGCTGCATGGAGGGCATGATATGCTGAAGTACCTCCTCTTTGAGGGCGGCATATACAAGCACGAGATGATAACGGAATTCCTAGAGGATGTTGGCGGATTCATCGTCCAGAAGAATGTTGCCGGGCTGGACCTGATAATGAATCTGGCAGTTCCAGAGGAGGAGCTTGAGAATGTAAAGAAATTGGCAGCCGAGCTCAAGGGCAAGATCAAGCTAGCGCCGCTCATCGGGGTCGAGGTTGCAGTCGTAGCGCCGACCCTTTCGAGGCATCATCTCCCGCATCCGGCTTGCGACGTTGCGGAGAACCTCAGGAGGCACGGGGCGAAGACAAACATCATCGGGCTCTCGCGCGGCGTCGGGCAGAAGATAGTGCACAGCTCCCCCATGGAGAGGGAGCTGATAGAAGAGCATGATATAGCGGTATTCACGCTTGGCAATTTTGAGAGATGTTTAACCAAGTATAAACCCCCTCTCTACAAGGATCTGGCAATCCCGGTGATTGTAACAGGAGGGCCACAACTCGGGAGCATGGAAGGGGCGCAGGGGTACGTCGGCGGGATCGGAAGGTATCCCGAACGAGCAAGGACGGGAGACATGATAGACAAGCTCAGGTCGGTCTCGGAACTGGCGGGGACGGTGGTCGAGGAGAGGCGCCGGGAGCTGGATCTAGACCCGCTGGTCCTAGAGCCGACAGTCGTAAAGGAGGAGGTTGAGAGGCAGATACCTGAGGCGAAGGAGGCGCTCTCGCCAAACCCGGTTACCCTAAAGATAGACGGGGTAAGGATCAAGCTCCAGTATGACGACTACAAGGAAAAGGTGAGCAACACAGTAATTAATGGCAAGCGCCTAGGGGAGTTCTCAGTAGTTAAGAGATCGCAGATGAGGGATTACATACTAGTGAAGATTCTTCCAGCATCGATGTTCCAGTGAGGGCTGACAATGTTTCTTGAGGTTAGGGGATTAAAGAAGACATACCTTGACGGCAAAATAATGGCGTTGAACGACATATCATTCACACTAGGTAATGGCGAGATACTTGGAGTCCTGGGCGGGAGTGGTGCCGGAAAGAGCAGCTTATTGCGGATATTGAGAGGGTTTGAGCCATTTGACAGCGGCCTGATCAAGATCGGCGATATTGAAGTAAGGCCTGATTCGCCAAAGAGCACTTACCTTGAGCTCCAAGAAAAGACTGCGATCCAGCTGCAGAGGAACTTCGGCCTATGGCCAGACTCGCCGGCAGAAAATGTGATCAGGGCGATCAGGTACTCCGAAACTGGCGAGGAGTCGATGCCGCAGGATGAGGCGGAATACGAGGAGTACAGGGCAAAGGCTATGGAGCTGCTTAAGATAGTGCGGCTGGAGGGGAGGGCAGACCTGTGGTCGGAGGTGCTGAGCGGAGGGGAGAAGCAGAGGCTGATCGTCGCAAGGCAGATTGCTAGGAGGCCAAAGCTGCTTCTGCTGGACGAACCCGGGACGATGACGTGCCCTGAGACCAGAATAGACCTGATCGATGCGCTCAGGAGGGCAAACAAGGAGCTCGACATGGCGATAATATTTGCCTCCCACAACCCCGATTTCCACAGGGCGCTTGCCAAGAGGATGATACGGATTGATGCCGGAAAGATTGCGGACAGCGGCGACGTGGATGGCGTTTTGAGCAGATATCTCTCGAAGATCGATGCGCCGCTGCCAAAGACCGCACTGAAAGGGCCGGTGGCAATGACTTTCAAGGACGTTTCAAAGGTTTACAAGCTCATACCGTACGGCAAGGTCTTTGAGCTGCATAATACAAACCTTGAGTTCAGGCGCGGGGAGATAACAGGCATTATCGGCCCATCAGGGGCAGGGAAGACAGTGATACTGAGGATGCTGGCAGGGCTCGAGATGCCCGACGCCGGAGAGGCCAGCGTCCTATACAAGGACGAGTGGATCAAGCTTCAGAAACTTGGCAGGGCCAGCATGCATGCAAGGAGGCAGATCGGGATCCTTCACCAGGAGTTTGACCTATCATACTGGTCGAGAGTCCTGGAGCTCTTCGCTGCAAAGGTAGGGATCAAGGATTACAATATGGTAGAGGGGGCGCTCGAGAGGGCAAGGAAGGCGGGGATCAGCGATGAGACCGTCGATGCGATCCACAGGGTAGCTGAAATGCCGGATTCGGAGATCCAAGCAAAGTTGAGGGAGATTGGGATAGATCGCGATATCCTCAAGGAACTCTTCAGAAGCAAGGACCCAGAGACGGCGAAGGACGTCGCGCTCTCGGCTTTGGGTTTGATGGGTCTTGGCGGTGAGATGCTCGACAGGCACGTGTACGAGCTCTCTGGGGGCGAGAAGGTCAGGATCGCGCTCGCGCTGGCGGTGATCGCAAAGCCGCGCATACTGATACTTGATGAGCCGTTCGGGGACCTAGATCCGCTGACGCTCAGGAAAGTTTCCAACTCGCTGAAGCGAATAAAGCAGTCGTTGAAACCAGCCATTGTGCTTGTGAGCCACCAGCTTGACTTCGTCGAGGAAGTATCAGATAGATGCGTTTTGATTGAGGATGGGAAAGTGGTAGCGGACGGGCGGCCGAAAGAGGTAGTAAGTAGATTCATGGAGAGATGTGAACATGTTTGAAGTAATATTTTTGCCGGAGGGCAAGAGGGTCACGGTGCCTGAGGGAACGACACTCATGGCAGCCGCAATCAAAGGCGAGGTCGACATAGCAACAATCTGCGGAGGCAAGTCATTCTGCGGCAAATGCCTTGTCGAGGTAATAGAGGGGGAACTCTCGCCCATCACGGATGTTGAGCTGAAGAGGATCCCCCCGGAGAAGGTCAAGAAGGGCTACAGGTTTGCTTGCCAGGCGCAGGTTAAGGGGAATGTTACCATAAGGGTTCCAGACCAGAGCAGGGTCGGAAGGCAACGCCTGGTGATAATGGGCAAGGAGCCCCCAATCAAGATCAGGAGCAACGTGGAGAAGGTTTACCTTGAGATGGATCCGCCAACGCTCCACGACACGGTTGCTGATGACATCAGACTGTATGCCGCGCTTGGCTCAAAAGGCATCCTTAATGCGAGGCTGGATTACAGGACAGGGACGAAGATCACTGAGATGCTTAGGACCGCCAACTGGAAATCGACGGCAGTGGTTCTCGGAGGAAAAGAGGTCATAGGGATCGAGGCGGGGGACACTCGAAAGAGGTCCTTCGGCGTAGCGGTCGACATTGGAACTACGAAGCTGGCGGTATTCATTGTCGACCTCATAGACGGCGGTATCGCCTTTGCAGACGGCATGATGAACCCGCAGATAAGGTTTGGCGAGGATGTGATATCGCGCATCAACTACGCCGCCCAGGGTGAGAGAGAGCTTGGCGACGTGCAGAAAACAATAATCAATGGCATAAATGAGCTCATAGAGAAGGGCCTCGCGGAGACGGGAATTGACAGACGGGAGCTCTATGAGCTGGTCGCGGTGGGCAACACTGCGATGCACCACCTCTTTGTGGGGGTCGACACGAAGAGCCTTGGTCTATCGCCATACCCGGCTGGATTGGGCAGGGCATATGACATCAAGGCGAGGGACATGGAAATAGCTATCAACCAGTCAGGCAACGTCCACGTCCTTCCGAACATCGCCGGATTTGTGGGAGCGGATGCCATAGCCGATGCGCTTGCTTGCAGGCTGCATGAGAAGGAGAAGCTGACATTACTGATGGATGTCGGAACGAACACAGAGGTCATGCTCGGGAGCAGGGATGGCATATGGTCCTGCTCGACGGCTTCTGGTCCTGCGTTCGAAGGGGCGCACATAAAGAACGGCATGCGTGCCGCAAGTGGGGCAGTGGAGAAGGTAAGGATTGCCGACGATGAGGTGAGCTGCAAGACGATTGACGACGACAAGGCAAGGGGCATCTGCGGCTCGGGGATAATCGATGCTTTAGCGGAGATGCTCAAGTGCGGAGCCCTCGACACCTCCGGGAAGCTCGTAGAGGGGCACAAGGGCGTCAGAGTCACTCCGGCAGGAAAGGAGTATGTGCTTGTGCCGAAGGAGGAGACCTCGTCCGGAAAGGAGGATATTGTCGTTTCGCAGGACGATGTAAGGGAGATCCAGAAGGCGAAGGCGGCAATGTTCGGCGGGTATATGACACTCATGAGGAAGAGCGGACATCCAACGACGGACCTTAACGAGATAATCATCGCGGGCGCCTTCGGCAACTACATTGACCCTGCCAGCGCCAGGATACTTGGCATGATACCCGAAGTACCGCTTGACCGCATATCGTTTACAGGAAATACCGCAGGATCCGGCGCAAGGATATGCCTGAAGTCGCTCGACATGAGGCGCGAGGCTACCGAGGTTGCAGATAAGATGAAATACATCGAATTGGCCGCTGAGCCGGTATTTATGGAAGAGTACATCAATGCGATGTATATGCCGAACAGCAGGCTCAACATGTTCCCTGAGACCGTAGAGACGATTAAGGCACCCAAGGTGGTCAGAGTGTATGTCAGCAAATAGTTCCAAAATCGACATCAGAGAAGAGCTCGCCAGGATGCAAGGAATCCTGAAGACAGTTGAGCTGAACATGGAGGATCGGGCCGAGATTGAGAGACTCGAGAGCGAGGCCGAGAAAGGCGTCCTGATGGGATTATGCAGGGGAGTCAACGTCGGCGTGCGTGAGGCCCTGAGGAAGAGGCATTTGATCGGGGGGCTCTCAGATGGAACGATGCAGTGGCCCCGTTGCTCTCTGATAAAGATGGTGTGCGGCTCTGAACTAGTGGGGGAAGAGGTCATCGACCCGTCAACGAGGGAAGGGTGCAAACAGAAGGGCGACATAGTTGTCGGCGAGATAGTCTTCTACAAGGACAAGATAGAGATAATGAGGAGCAAACATGACGAGATGAGGGTTCAGATATTGCCGCTCGAGATGCCAGAGAGGTTCGGATCGTCTGCCGTCGTCGGGAGCCCCTCGCCTCCCACGGATATCTACATAAAAAGGAGGATGGGGCTAGACACAAAGGATCCGAAGCTTGGCACGATACTCGTTGGATTCGATTAGGAGCGGCCCCGTTGATTTTACCGAGATGCTGCCGTACCACATTGCCAGTGCATAGCACACCCAATAATCATATATAGTCACTCACGTACAAAAATATACATAGTGGGAGCCATGTGGAAGGAGATCACGTCGTTCTTCGGATGCGCCCCTGCAAAGCTCAAGGTCGCCAGGCTGATGGTTGAGCTGGGATTCAGGATTGACGACGACCTCAAGATAGCCTGCGGCGAGGTCGAGATAACGGATTCCAGCATAGCCAGAGCTGCCAAGGTGGACAGGAGGGTCGTCAGGGAAACCGTGGATGACATTCTTCGCGATCCAAAGATGAAGAGGGTATTTACCGGGCTGAAACCGGCGGGGAGCTTCCTAAAGGATGTCGCTCCGACGTTTGGCTTCGGCGTAGTGGAGATCAGGGCGCGCCCGGATGCAGTCGGAGTGATCTCAAAGACGACGGAGATCATAGCAAAGGCGAACGTGGGCATAAGGCAGATACTTGCAGAGGACCCCGACGTGAATCCTGACCCTAAGTTGCTCATAATCACGGAGAGGCAGGTTCCGGGCGAAGTGGTTTCGGAACTTTTGAAGGTGCCCACGGTCACCAAGGTTTCGCTTAGTTGAATGAGCAGACGCGTGATCGCCCCGCCAGTCGAACAATGTGGTAAAAAATGGAAAAAAGGGGTTTCTGAGATCACTTCTTTGCCTTGTTCACTACCTTGATCTCGATTGTAGAAACGTTCCTTTCTGGTTCGCCTAGCTTTACTGTACCGATCGTCACTGATTCAGTGAATGCCTCGTCTCTCATGAGTTTCTTGGTCAACACTTCAGCAACGTCGACTGCAGAAGAAATAGACATACCCCTGGCCTTGATAGTTATGGAGTTGCTCTCCTTAAGCTGCATCAGCGCAGCTGTCGCATAGCTCATTGTTGGTTTCTTGCCGACCAGGATGACGTCCCTAGGCATTGCAGTGTTTACAGGAGCTTTTACTTCTTCAGCCACATTGTTCACCTCCGAAAGCAAAGTATTCGGGGATAAAAATAAGTCGCAACTGCCTTTTAAAGGTTTTAAAAAAGAGGGGTGCGCTTCATGCGCACTTCATTACCCCTTGGAAGTCTATTGGTCCTGGAGGGCAATCGTTCAGCTTTCCCGCAAGGTATTCGCCGTAACCGCCCAAGTCAAGCAGCCCGTGTCCGCTCATGTTGAAGAGTATTACCTTCTTCTCGTTCTTCTTCCTGCACTCCTCTGCAACCCTCATTGCCACTAAGAGTGCGTGGGCGCTTTCCGGAGCGGGCAGTATGCCTTCCAGCCTGCAGAAGGTCTTGCCTGCCTCGAATACCTCGCACTGGTTGACGGAAACTGCCTTCACGACCTTGCTCTTGACCAGCGAGCTGAGCGATGGAGCCTTTCCGTGGTACCTGAGGCCGCCGGCGTGTATAGGAGGCGATACGAACTCGTGTCCGACGGTATACATGGGCAGAAGCGGAGTCAGGCCAGCGGTGTCGCCGAAATCGTAGGCGTATGTCCCCTTGGTAAAGGACGGGACAGCGCTCGGTTCGACGGCTATGAACTCCGACTCCAGGGAACCCTTAAGCTTATCCTGTATGAAAGGATATGCGATCCCTCCGAAGTTACTGCCTCCGCCAACGCAGGCAATCACGTAGTCCGGCTTGCGGTCGATCAGATCCAGCTGCTTCTTCGCCTCCTGCCCAATAATTGTCTGATGAAGCAGGACGTGGTTCAGCACGGACCCCAGGGAGTACTTCGATAGCGGGTCATCCAACACAACCTCGATAGCCTCGCTTATGGCGACGCCTAGGCTGCCGGGATGGTCAGGGCGCTCTTTCAGGGTCTTCCGCCCGAATGTGGTTTCCTTGCTGGGTGATGCGAAGACCTCGGCCCCATACATCTCCATCAGCATGCGCCTGTAAGGCTTCTGGTCGTGCGATGCGCGCGTCATGAAGACTCTGCACTTCATCTTGAAGAGGCTGCAGGAGAGAGCGAGAGCCGTTCCCCACTGCCCGGCGCCGGTTTCGGTTACTAGGCGCTGCGTGCCGTCAATCATGTTGTAGTATGCTTGGGCAACCGCGGTATTGCCTTTATGGCTTCCCAGCGGCGAGATGCCCTCATACTTGAAGTATATCTCCGCAGGGGTCTTGAGATATTCCTCCAGACGCTTCGCCCGAATTATTGGCGATGGCCTCGAGAGGTTGACGTATACGGACCGGATCTCCTCGGGTATCTTTATGAATCGCTCAGTAGACATCTCCTGAGCCAGCAGGCTCTTTGTGAATATCTTGCTGAGGGATTCAGGCCCAGCCGGAGCCTTGGTCTTCGGGTCCAGCGGCGGCGGACACGGTTCAGGCAGATCCGGCATAATGTTATACCAATATTTCGGAATTTCATCGACTGGCAGGTCGATCCTTACGGCATTGGTGCCAAAGACAGTCACCCATAATTTACACCTTAGACTAAATTAGCAATAAGTCTGCATATTTAAGCATTTATGTATAAAAGTGTACAAAGTTAAGCATGTAGCGCCTTCGCAAAGTCGATCAGCACAGCCTTGGGGTCCTTGGCCTTTACGACGCCTGATGCGACCAGGACGCCCTCTGCGCCCAGCCTTATAGAGGAGGATACGTCCTCACCTGTCGTTATGCCAGCGCCGCACAGCGGCCGTACGTTCCTGCTGACGCTACGTATTGCCTTGACAGACTCGGAGATGACCTCGGGCTTGGCCTTCGAAACGGAGATACCACTGCCTATCAGCTCCGGTGGCTCGACGGCTATCATGTCCGGCTCCAACGCCGCAAGAGATTTGCCCACAAGCGACGAATTTGCGCACGTGCAGGTCAGGAGGCCCAGAGATCGGCACCTCTTGATCGTGTCTTCAATGATGTCTAAGCGAAGCCTGTGCTCCGAGTGGTTAACGAGGGCCCCGCACGCCCCGGCCTCTTTTACCGATTCAGGCGTGACATAGCCCGTATGCGACCCGGGCTTCTCTGCATCGACATGCTGCGCAAAGACGGGTATCCCGACCGCCGCGGTCACCCGCAGTATGTCAGCGGGCTGAAGTGCAACGGCTATTCTTGCGCCATACTCTTTGCTGACTTGCTCGGCATACCTCGCTATGGCAAGGGCATTTGCGCCTGTCGATTCAGAGTATGTCTTGAAATTGACCATTATCAGAGGGTATTGGATGCTCAATCTCATTCACCTGTAATCGGGCCACGATCGGAATGGCACAGTCGTTTCCAGATCCGGCCACAAGATGTAGAGGAGTATGGAATACGGATGATTTAACCATATTGATTTATCAAAAAAGGTAGGGCATGGTGCCCTAGAAATCAAGAACGCTACTTCTGCTCTTGTGGTGGCGGAGGGGGGGTCGACGCGCCTTTGTTCTCCGCGCCCTCAGAGAACTCAGGTATGTCCTCAAGAGGTTTCGGAGGCGGCGTTGTTGCCATAGTGTAGCCGATCCAGCCCGCTATTGCCAAGACGCCCAAAACGAGAATTGCCACAGGCAGAATGAACATCCAATATCTGAGCGGATAATCTCCAATGACCATATCCCAAGGCGAGAAGAACAGCGCCCATATGTAGACGATTACGAGAATGATGGCAATGCCTAGAATTCCGGCGCCCATCGTCTGATCCTTTGATGCCATAAACGATACACCCTGTCTTATCAGTTGAAGCTATTTATGGATTTAAGCTTTTATATACTCATCGATATGGTATTCCTAGGATGGTTACATTGAACGTTGCTGCGGTCCCTTCCATCAACTGTGACGACGTTGAGAGGAAGATCACCAGGTTCTTGAGGCGCGAGGCGGGGAAGAGAGGGGTCGTGCTTGGGCTGAGCGGCGGCATCGACTCGGCAACTGTTGCGGCGCTTGCGGTAGAGGCGCTGGGCAAGCAGAAAGTGCTTGCGCTTATAATGCCTGAAGACGGATCCACCCCCAGCGAGGATAGCGATGACGCAATCAGCTATGCGGAGGAGCTGGGCATAAGTTACAGGATCGTGAACATAACGGATGCCACCAGATGCATAATCTCGTCTGTAGCGAACGGAGAGGGCAAGGTTGCAGAGGGCAACATCAAGGCCAGGATCAGGATGCTGACGCTGTACTATTTTGCCAACACGGAAGGCAGGATCGTCGTCGGGAGCGGCGACAGGAGCGAGCTGTTGATAGGGTATTTCACGAAATACGGAGATGGAGGAGCTGACGTGTTCCCGATCGGCGGGCTTTACAAAACGCAGGTCAGGCAACTTGCCAAATGCATCGGCATCCCAAGCAGGATAATATCAAAGAAGAGTAGCCCCTGCCTCTGGGACGGCCAGACGGCAGAGGGGGAACTCGGAATAAACTACGATCAGCTCGACCTTATACTGCACATGATGGTGGATAGGAAGATGAAAAGAGAGGAGATGGCAGGCCGCCTTGGAGAGGGCGGGGAGGCGCTGGTCGACAAGGTCAGAGAAAGGATAAACAGCAATGCCCACAAATTGAGATTTCCCCCGATACCCAAGATTTGAGAGGCACATGCAGGCATGCCGAGCCCATCTTTGGACGACCTAGAATCGATGCTGAGAGAGGGAGAGGGCATCGAGAGCATCGTCAAGGATATGACTTGGCAGGATTTCGAGGGCATCGTTTCCGAGATCTTCTCAGCCAACGGGTTCAGGACCTTCCGGAACTTTAGGTTCTCATCGAAGAAGAAGAGGTACGAGATAGATGTGGTAGCGGTGGCACCGCCGAGGATAATTCTTACGGACTGCAAGCATTGGAGCGTAAGGCAGGGCAAATCAACGGGGCTTAGGGCAGCGGCGGAGGGGCAGGGTCGGAGGGCGGAGGAATTTGCTTCCAAGATGCAGGAATTTGGAATGCTGGGGGTCGAGAGATGGAAGAGGGCAGCCATAATACCCGTTGTGGTCACCCTCTATCAGGAGTCCGTCATCGAGAGCAATGGGACGTTCGTGGTGCCGGTCTTCAAGCTTAACAGCTACATAGAGGAGGTAAGAAGCGGCTTGTGCGACGGCAAAGAGGTCAGAGCCCGCCGTATTGACGAGTGGCAGAATCAATAGGGAGTGGCGGGTCCGCGCCCCAGCATCTGCCGGACTATCGAGATGGCTTTCATCGAGACCTCAACGGAGTCCTTGCCCAGTATATTAAGCATGGGCTCCTTGCCCAAGTCCCCCTTGTGGAAGATCACATCAGGCACCTTACCCGCGGCATTTATCGCGGCGGTCACCCCCCATGGGATGGAGGCGCCCTCGGTCCGCTTGACATCGTCTGGCTCCTTGGAACGGTCATAGGAGGATACAGTGAAGCCGGTCCTAAGGCAGGCATCCAGTATGGAGTCGGAATATCTTATGTTCATTGCGGATCTGATGCGCGGATCGAAGGACATCGCGGTCAGTATGACCTTAGCAACATGACTGGAGGCGCCGAAATGGGGGCAGGCGCTCGCCTTCAGGTGGGAGCCCAACTTGACCATCCTGCCCGGGATTGCGCAGACATCATCAGGGACGCGGGCATACTGCATAGGCAGAGCCATCCCTATGTTTATCTGACACTCGGGGCAGAGCAGTGAAAGGCCATCGGTGGACTCAAGTATGGCGAGGGCGTCGCTCATGTTTGAGAGCACGCGGTACTTCTCGGCATCAATCTCAATATTGCTCATGGGGTTGGCGGGGCCGACGCCGCCACCAATCCGGATGCCGTAGAGTATGGCATTTGATACAAACGCCTTTGCACCAAGCACGGACTCCTCCAGAGAGTGTCCTTTTGAGAGCAGTGCAGTCATCGCTGCAGAGAATGTGCAGCCGGTCCCGTGCGTAGAAGCCGATGTGATCCTCGAACCGCCGTACTGCCTTATCGTCCCATCTCCGGTGATGAGCAGATCGATGGGAGGGCCGCTGAGATGGCCTCCCTTGATTATAACCGCCTTTGGGCCCAGCTTCAGGATGGCCTTGCCAGCAACAATCGCATCATCAATATCGTCGATAGCCATACCTGAAAGTGCCTCGGCCTCGTCGACGTTGGGAGTGACCGCTTCTGCAAGTGGGAGCAGCTGCAACTTGAGGTTTCGGAGTGCATCCTGCTTCAAAAGCGGCGCACCGGACTTTGCTATCATTACAGGGTCCACAACGAGGTGCAGCCTGTGATCCGAGATTGCGCGGGAGACGGCTTCAACTATCGATGGGGAGGATAGCATGCCTGTCTTTGCATACTTAACGCCGAAGTCGGTGACTACTGCGTCGATTTGGCTGCGGACGATCTCCGGAGAGACCTCGCTCACCGCGCTGACGCCCATTGTATTTTGGGCGGTTACGGCGGTGATTGCGACGACCCCATGAACTCCCAAGGCAGCGAATGTCTTGAGGTCTGCCTCTATGCCTGCGCCTCCGCCTGAGTCGGACCCAGCGATGGTCAGCGCGACAGGAATGTTGCTCAAGGATGTCCCCATGAGTTTTAGGCAGTCTTTTTATTTAAACTTTGAACTTTGCGGATCCAGAGAGGGTTGCGGGGCAGTCTGATAAGAAAAACAAGTTTATAATAACCTTATAAGGCAGTGATATAATATTTCAAATAAACCAGTTATGGTGAAGATTATTGAATCCGCCATGCGAGCTTACAGTTAGATCGTTGCTGCCGACACTCAGGACACTAGTTGCGAAGGAACTGGCACACAGCTATGGCTGGACACAGACAAGAATAGCCAGGAGGCTTGGAGTGACGCAGGCCGCCGTGAGCGGCTATCTCACGCAGGACGTGGAGGCGATGGCGCCTCCGCCTTTCAGCATCGAGGAGCTCAGGAGCATCTCGAAGAGCCTCACCGCAGAGATTGCTACGAAGAGGCTCACATACGTCGATTTGGTCAACAACATATGCGAGATTTGCCTTAGCTTGCGCAGGGGCGGGGCGATCTGCCACGCGCATAAGATCAAGGTCCCTGAGCTCGAGGAGGAAAGGTGCATCATCTGCATGCAGCTTCATATGAGTCTGGCAGATATATCCGACGTCAGGAGGGTAATACTAGGCGATCTCAGGGCGGCAGTCTCGCTCTTGGAGAGCGCCCCGGAATTCACGGAGCTGGTGCCGGAGGTATGCAGCAACATTGTCATGGCGCTGAAGGATGCGCAGGGGATTGCAGATGTCGCGGGAATCCCGGGCAGGATGGTAAGGGTAAGGGGAAAGGTGAAGGCGCTGATGGATCCAGAGTTTGGCGTCTCGAGCCACCTCGCAAAGCTGCTGCTTGCGGTAATGAGGGTCGACCTAAAGGTCAGGGCTGCGATCAATGTCAAGTATGATGAGGGCGTGCTTGAGGCAGTCAAAAAGCTCAACCTCAACTATGCGGTCCTGAAGAGGGCGCAGAAGTACAGGGGGAACGAAGACGAGCTAATCAAATTCGCGGAGTCAGCCATGAAAGAGAGGGGCGGGTGGATCGATGTTGTTATCGATGAGGGCGGTTTTGCCATCGAGCCAAATGCTTACTTCTTCGAGGAGAACGCAGCCAAGCTAGCGGACAGGATAATCAGGATATCCCGGATCTATACCAACGGGAAACAGAAACGGTAATGGGATAACGGAATCATTATTATCCCAAGAATACATTCTAATCACGGTGTAGCGCGTGCCGGCAAACATACCTCCGCAGGCGAAGGCAGCAGAGCAGAGGTACATAAACGCCAAAACGCTCCCTGAGAAGATCCAATACCTCCAGGAGTTCATATCGAGCATACCCGAGCACAAGGGAAACGAGAAGATGAGGGGGTACCTCAGGAGAAGGCTCGCGAAACTGAAGGAGGAGCAGGACCTCCAAAGAAGGAGAAAGGCCACAGGCAGCGGCGGAGGGGGATTCTCAATAAAGAAGGAGGGCGCTGCGCAGATAGTAATACTGGGGACGACCGGCGCCGGAAAGAGTTCGATCCTTGGATCGCTTACCAATGCTAAGGTGGAGGTCGGGGACCATCTCTTCGCCACAAAGGAGCCGGCTCCGGGAATGCTGAGGTATGAGGACATCCAGTTCCAGCTCCTAGATACGCCCGCCATGTTCAAGGGAGCGTATAAGGGGGCAGCTTGGGGCGCGCAACTATTGAGCCTGGCGAGGAATGCGGATGGCCTGCTGATTGTTCTGGATGCGACGGATGCGGTAGGCCAATTCAACACGATAGTGAAGGAGTTGACGCTGGCAGGCATAACCCTAGACAAGAGGACGAGGAAGATCGAGATAGAGAGGTCGAACGGTGGCGGCTTCCAAGTGGCGTGCACGGGAAGGATACTGTGCGGAGTCGATGAGATCGAAAGGGTCTTGAAGGAGGCGGGGGTCAGGAACGCGATCGTAAGGATCTGGGGGGATGCCACCAAAGAAGATTTGATGGAGTCGCTGGAGCAGACCAGGATCTACAAGCCGTCGCTGATTCTCATAAACAAGGCAGATCTGGTGCCGAATGCGCCCGCAGAGTTCGAGATGGCAACCAAGAGGGGGGCAATTGGGACGTCGGCGAGGCTTAATCGGGGGCTTGCAGACGTCAATAAAAGGCTCTTCGAGTCGCTGGGGATACTGAGGATCTATACGAAGGAGGTCGGCGGAGAGCCGGCGAAGAAGCCTATAATTGTCAAGTCAGGAGCCACCGTAAGCGACATCGCGAAGATCGTCCACTCGCAGTTCTTCAAGCAGTTCAAGCTAGCGAGGATATGGGGAAGCTCCGTGAACTATGGGGGGGAGAGGGTCGGCTCGGACCATATCCTCGAGGACAAGGATATCGTTGAGATAAGAATAAAATGATAGAAAAGGCAGACGAGCGCATAATTCAGGAAAGTTTATTTGAAATAGCGACTTTCATTGAGATTAACGAGTTCGTTACGCCACAGGTGTTCTAGATGGTCAGAATTGCGCAGATCTCATGCGGCTCGGAATACAGCGGCATACAGCAGGAAATCGAGAAGGCAGCGCAGATAGTTGGCGGAAGCATATTCGTCCCCGAGATCGAGGCGGCAGAGATCAGGGCTGCCGAGGAGGAGATTGGGTTCCATGTTGCCAGCCCTGGGCTCAGGGTGATGATGGCAAGGGCCAAGGCGATAGTGGAGGGGAGGGTTGACGCGGACGGAGTGTTCATTGCGAGCTGCTTCAGATGCGCTGAGGGTGCGCTGGTCAGGAGCGTGATCAGGAGATATATCCAAAGCCAGTCGAAGATCCCTGTCGTGTCATATTCATTCACAGAGAGGTCAAAGGCGGGCGCGCTCCTGCTCAGGATGGAGGCGCTGGTGAACATAATAGGGAAGAAGCCCCTCTTCGCAAGGACAAAGCAGGAGGGCATAACCGCCGGAATCGACTCCGGTTCGACAACGACCAAGGCGGTGATAATGAAGAATAACGAGATACTGGGTTCGGGCTGGTTCCCAACAACGGGCGTTCTGGAGTCGGGCATGGCGGCCCTGAACCAGGCTCTGAAGGAGTCGGGGCTGAGCGAGGATGCGCTGGAGGCGGTCGGCGTTACAGGGTACGGCAGGACGATTCTCAAGGAGAAGTACAAGGCCCAACTCGCTATGGAGGAGGTCTCTACATGCTCGAAGGGCGCGCTATTCCTCACGGATAAGCAGAAGGGGGATGCGACAGTCATAGACATAGGCGGGATGGACAACAAGGCGATAACGCTCTACGACAGCATCCCCGACAGCTTTACGGTAGGAGGGGCGTGTGCAGGCGCCTCCGGTAGGTTCCTGGAGACCAGCGCGAAGCGGCTGGGGGTCTCCATTGAGGACTTTGGCGATATGGCGGCCAAAGGGCAGTACAAGGCCGTCCCCATGAACGCCTACTGCATAGTATTCGGTCTGCAAGACCTCGTAGCGGGGCTCGCGGGAGGGGCCAAGCCAGAGGACGCGGCGGCTGCAGCCTGCCACAGCGTTGCTGAGCAGGTATTTGAGCAGCAGCTGCAGGAGATCGACATAAGGTACCCCATCATACAGGTCGGCTCTACTGCCATGATCAAGGGCCTTGTCAAGGCACTGTCGGAGGTCCTGAGTGTCGAGATGATAGTCCCCAAGAGGCCGAACCTCATAGGGTGCGTTGGGGCAGCGGTAATGGTTTCGGGGATGAAGGACCTCGAAGAGGCAAAGTGAGCGCGGCAAGGGGGATTGCGGATCTGATGATGCTTAAATCGGCCCCCAAGGACTATACGCTGGACACGCACCGCGCCTCCTCGCCCGCGGCAACGCTCAAGCAGGTTCAAGGAGCAGTCCAAAAGGCCGGGATCACGAGGGTCGCGGATATCACAGGGCTCGACAGGATAGGCATACCGGTCTTCACATCGGTTAGGCCCGGCGCCGCCGGCGGGGCGGTAACGGTCTATGCCGGTAAGGGTTTCACGAAGGAAGAGGCGCAGGTCTCGGCAATAATGGAAGGGGTCGAGAGGCACGCTGCCGAGCCCCGGTGCTGCGGATGCGTGGTCGAGAGCTATGACGAGCTCGAGCTGGCCCACGCCAAGGGGGGCGACGCAGCCCTTGATCCGGCTAGGCTCATACTTCCAGCGACGGTGAATTACCGGAGCTCAGACCGGATCGAGTGGTTCAGGGGATTTTCGATCACAAACGGCAACTGGATCATGGTCCCAGCGGAGGCGGTTTTTCATCCATATCGCCGCACAAACCAGCTATTCAGGACGAACACGAATGGGCTTGCGGTCGGCAACATATTGGAAGAGGCGGTCCTCCACGGATTGATGGAGGTCATAGAGAGAGATGCGTGGTCGCTCTTCGAGCATGGCACGCTAAAGGGCAGAGGCCTCAAGATAGGCCCTGAGACGCCCGGGCCGATCGGCGAGATCGCCGGCAAGCTGATCGGGGCGAACGTGAAGGCGCACGCGAAGGACATAACTTCCGACGTCGGTATCGCGACAGTCGCGGTCGCGCTTGACGATGAGACGACGAGGGATCCCGCACTACTCTCATTGGGAGTGGGGACGCACCTGGATCCTGAAATTGCAGCGATGCGGGCATTCACGGAGGCCGTCCAGAGCAGACTCACGACAATACACGGCACCAGAGAAGACACCTACAAGGCGGATTTTGCCAGAAGGGCAGGGTATGAAAGGATGAAGCGGATCAATCGGAAGTGGTTTGAAGAGGCAGGGGCAGCCGTGTCTATGGGCGAGATGCCTGCTTACAGGAGCACAGACTTCCTGGATGACATAAGATATACTCTTCAGAGGCTCGCATCAGTCGGCCTCAATGAGGCGGTGGTTGCCGAATTGACGCGCAGCGAGACGGCGGTGCCGGCCGTTAGGGTAATCGTCCCGGGTCTGGAGGTCTATGCCATGGACAAGGACCGGGCAGGCAAGAGGTTGAGGGGCGCGAATGCATCGAGGTGATGGGCTTGAGCAAGAGGCGCAGCAGAGCGGTCATTTTTTTGGGACCGAGCGCGCCGATCTCTGAGGCAGGCAGGATACTGCCATCGGCAACCTTCCGACCGCCCGCCGGCAGGGGCGATATCGTGGCCGCTGCGGACGAGGGGTTTGAGATAATCGGGCTCATAGACGGCGTCTTCTACCAGCGCAATGCAGTGGCGCACAGGGAGATAACATACGCCATAGGGAGAGGCGCCATCGTAATAGGTGGATCAAGCATGGGCGCATTGAGGGCGTCAGAGATGGACGCCTGCGGCATGGTAGGTGTCGGCAAGATCTACAGGTGGTACAAAGAGGGGAAGATTGTCTCGGATGACGAGGTTGCGCTAGTTTTCCATCCTGAGACATTGGCGCCGATCTCTGAGCCGATGGTCAACATAAGGGCGACATTGGAAGGGCTGGCGGAGTCGGGAGACATAAGCGCGGAGGAGGGGGAAACGTTGGTGAGGGCTGCAAGCGAGACGCCTTTCCAGTTCAGGAATATCAGCAGGATATGCCAGAGGGCGCTTCGCTCGGGGTTGCCGCCTGAACGCTGCCGAACGATCGCCGCACTCCTCAAGGAGAGGCGCATCGATCAGAAACGCATCGACGCAATAAAATTGCTGGAAGAGGTGCGGGCATTAATGGGATGAGCTGAGGGGCAGGCGGCTATGATTGGGCAATCCCAAGAAGGCGAGGCCCCGGGAATTCAGTTTGTTTATATATCACGATTTTCAAGATAAAGTGTTCTGCGGTGTGCGATATGGGTGAGCCATTCATCATAATTGATGGAGTATCAAAGAAGTTTGGCACGAAGGAAGTACTAAGGAACATATCATTGACGATAGGAGAGGGGGAGAGGCTGGGAATAATTGGCAGGAGCGGCTCAGGAAAGACTGTGCTTCTGTCCATGCTTAAGGGCATAGCCGATTATGCCCCCACGACAGGGAAGGTAGTATACAGGATTGCTATCTGCAAGGAATGCGAGTATATAGACGGGCCCAGCAAGGCTGAGAAGGTCTGCCCGAGATGCTTCAGCAAGATGGAGCTGTTGGAGGTGGACATCTGGAAGAACGATGCCCACGCCAGAGCGCTGCGGAACAGGGTCTCGATAATGTTTCAGAGGACTTTTGCCCTTTATGGGAGCATGACGGTTTACGAGAATCTGGTCGAGGCGCTGGGCAGGACAGAGATACCTGGGACGGACATAAACAAGCGGGCAATCGAGATTGCAAAGAGCATAGGGCTCTCGAACAGGCTGATCCACACCGCGCGGGACCTCAGCGGCGGAGAGAAGCAGAGGGTGGTACTCGGCAGGCAACTGGCGGTGAACCCGGTCTTGCTCCTTGCTGATGAGCCGACGGGGACGCTGGACCCGATAAACGCCAAGATAATCTACAGGATCCTCATCGAGGAGTGCAAGAGGGAGGGTACAACTCTCCTAGTCACGTCGCATGTCCCTGAGGCGATCGAGGCAATCTCCGAGAAGGCAATACTTCTCGAGGACGGTAGGATAGACATGCAGGGCGACACGAAGAGCGTTGTCGCGAAATTCATGAGCAGACTCAAGCCTGAGGACGTTCCGGTGCCGAAGGAGCCGGGAAAGGCGATTCTTAAGATATCGGACTTGAAGAAGCACTACTTCTCCATAGACAAGGGAGTTGTTAAGGCACTAGACGGTGTAAGCTTCGAGGTGAAGGAGAAGCAGATATTCGGGATAATCGGGCTGAGCGGCGCAGGCAAGACGACGCTGTCCCGGGCCATATGCGGGGTGACTGCGCCCACGTCCGGAACGATTGAGATGAAGATCGGGGACGAGTGGATAAACATGCTCGAGCCGGGACCGCTTGGCAGGGGCAGGGCTACGCCATACATGGGGCTGCTCCACCAGGAGTATACGCTCTATCCGCACAGAACGGTGCTTGAGAACCTCACGGATGCGATCGGGCTGGAGCTGCCGGACGAGTTTGCGAAGTTCAAGGCGCACAGCGTGCTTATTGCTGCCGGCTTTGAAGAGGGGTGCATAGAAGACACCGTTCAGAAATATCCCGATGAGCTCAGCGAGGGGGAGAGGCACCGCGTCGCACTGGCACAGGTGCTGATACGAGAGCCGATAATCGTGATCCTAGACGAGCCTTCAGGGACGATGGATCCCATAACACAGCAGGACGTTTCGCGCTCGATAAAGACGGCGAGGAACGAGCTTGGTCAGACGTTCGTCATAGTCTCGCATGACCTCGGGTTCGTGTTGAACACCTGTGAGGAGGTCATACTCATGCGGGACGGTAAGATCGTAAAGATCGGCAAGCCAGCAGAGGTGATCCGGTTCTTTACGCCGGAGGAGAAGAAGGAGCTAACGTAGGCCAAAGACGGACTCACGGGATAAGTCCATAAAAATCCCCTTCTCTTTTCCTATCGACACGACGATCTGTTTCTGCTCAGTGAAGCTGCCTACGACCTGTGCAGAGAACCCAACGCCGCGCAGAAGATCCAGGATGGCGTCGTCTTTTGAGGCGAATATGAAGCCCATTGCGGGGTATGAGATCAGCCACTCCGAGAGCGATATCATCGGAGGTTTTGGAATCAGCTCGAGATCCACAGTCGCGCCCGTCCCGCTGGCTTCGCAGAGCATCGCCAAGCTTCCAAGTATCCCGGGGGCACTGATGTCTCTTGAGGAGGAGATATAGCCATTGTCGATGGCAGCCACTATGGTGGAGATCATCCGCTGCAGCTCCTCCTTCGTGCGCTTCAACGTGCTGTCGAAGCACCTCACCCAGCCCTTTGTTCCGAAGGCCCCTTCGAGGTCTATCGCCATGATCAGCTTGTCGCCCGGTTTCGCGTCGGTCCCTTTGGCAACCCTCTTTGCGATCCCGACTACCGCGGCATCGATCGCCTCGTATGAAGAGTCAGGATGCGTGTGACCTTTGAGGAGCTTCAGGCCATATTTTTCGAGGCCGGTCTTTATCCCCTCGGCCATCTTGCGCCTGGTGGCGGGTGATCCGGAGAGTACGTCAACATATCCCAACGGCTTTGCGCCTTTCACAACGACATCGTTGACGTTCACGAGCACGGAGTAATACCCTGCAAACCATGGATCGGACTTCACAAGATCCTCAGTGATCCCGTCGGCCGAAACGACAATCTTAAGGTCAGCGACATCGAGAACGCCGGCGTCGTCATAGTCTGACTCGCCGAGTATCTGGAGGATCTCGCCAATCTCAAGCTTCCGCTTCAATCCTTTGTAGTTCCTCGCAGCAGAGATTACCTGAGCAAGACTCTCCAAATTCGACCCTCACGATAAAAGAAGAGAGTAAGCGTCAGAATAATAAGCATTATGACGTGGCAGTCCCTGAATTAACAGGGCTACTTCATGCAAAGATAAATGCGAGGGGCCGTGGTGTTGAGTTGTGCTGTTCTGTGCTGTGCCGTTAGCATACCTTTTTTAAGGCTTATGATGTAGCGTTTTCAATGAATGTGCTGGTTCAAGGCGATAGCCGGAGTGCTGGGGCGCATGATAAATGAGTAAGGCATCCTACCACACGCCTGACGACGTTGCCGTTAAAGTCATGGGGCTGACAAAACGCTTTGGCAATTTAACCGCCGTTAACGACCTGAGTTTCGATATAAAGAAAGGCGAACTCTTTGGCTTCTTGGGTCCGAATGGTGCGGGAAAAACCACAACTATTCGCATGTTAACGGGTCTTACAAAACCGACTTCCGGGACCGCAGCAATCGAGGGCTTTGACGTCGTGAAACAGACCGTGAAAGCGAAAGGGAAGATGGGAGTTGTTCCAGAAGTTTCAAATATTTTTGATGAAATGAGCGCGTGGGATAACCTGATCCTCTCAGCACAACTTTATGGCATACCTCAAGAGGAAAGAGGCCCGCGAGCGAAGGAACTGCTTGAAAACAACACAGGATTAGCTATGCCCGTTCCTGAAAGAAGCATTAATGGAATCGTCATGCCCGCTGACAAAATTACTCCAAACAAAACACCTGCGATTGCCTTTCCAGAGATCAATGCAAAGAAGGGAACGGGCGCGACCATTAACCTTTCAAAGGTGCCAGTCTGTTTCTCCAATACCACTGCAACTGCCTCAATAGACGTTGTCCCAAACAGTACTGCAAGCGCAGTCAATCCAGAAATTGCAGTTGAGAGGTTAACCTGCCCTGCAAGCGAGAATGCCAAGAATAACGAAATAGGCATCAACAATGCGTAGGTGAAGTTTGGCGCCTTAAAAAAATAGACTTTAGCATCCTTTTTTGCTATGCATAAAGCCTTGCTCAAATCTTGGCGAAGACCGTCACCCAACGCTTGCACTTTTGCTCTTGCCCTCCTTTTCCCGGTGCATGATATCAAGGTTCAATCCAGTCAGCTTTACAAACGCATCTTCCAAGCTTGGCTTCACAGTATTGATTGATACTATCCTTATGCTGTTCAGACGTGCAAAATCAGCGATAGATGGAATGGCATCCGAAACGCTCTCTACAGTAATTTTGAATTTGTTCGCATACTCTGAAACCGCGATTACCCCTCTCAAAGACTCGAGTCTGCTTCTCACGTTTTCCTCGATATCGAAAACGACTTCAATCATGGGTTGGTTCTCTAGACTTGCCTTAAGTCTACCGGGGCTATCCATGGCTACAATACTCCCCTTATTGAGGATAGCAATCCTTTGGCAGAACTGGTCGGCTTCTTCAATGTAGTGGGTGGTCATAAAAACAGTAGTTCCATCCTCGTTCAGGTCTCTAATTAGGGCCCTTATAATTCGGGCACTTTGAACATCAAGACCCGTAGTTGGTTCATCCAAGAAAAGTAGAGGCGGCTTATGCATCAGAGCCATTGCAATGGTCACTCGCCTTTTCATGCATTTTGAGAAAGTTCCCACGCGGTCATACCGCCGATCATAAATGTCAAACCATTTCATCGCGGTGTTTTTTTCTTCATTGACTTTTTCTTCCATGGGCGTCTTAGTGTCGGCTTATGCCAAACGGGTTCCTGAAGCGCAAATGCTCGATAACTTCATCCGTTTTCCGATGGCTTTTCTTTCAGGAATATTCTTTCCATTAGCCAGCATACCTGTTCAATTGCAGTTCATCCCACGCCTATTGCCTCTGACTTATTCGGTGGAAGCATTGGATCTTTCGGTATCACAATTAGGTTTAAGTTACATTTATTTAATTGATATTGTAGTAATGGCTTTGTTTTCAGTTGCTTTGCTTCTTCTAGCCACTTTTGTACTACGCAAGAAAATGACTTGATGTTTGGATTAGGCGGCGAATGGAGCATGACGCATTATAGAAAAAATTCCTTCTTCGTCCTAAAAAATCAAAAAAAAGCAGATTTAAGTATCGCGGTGCAGTGATGCTCTACGAGTGAGTGAACATGAGGAGCAGAAAGGGAGTAACGCCAGTCATCGCGACAATTCTGCTTATCAGCATTGCCACGGCCACTGCAACCGTAATCTATTCGTACATGAGTGATACAAGCGCCCTTCCGGAAGCAGAGCCGCTGGCATCCAGCATGCTGGAGTCGCTCAAGACAGTCGGCGTTAAAGGCTCCTCCAACGGGATATTCGACGTGTATGTAATGAACATAGGCGATATCGAATCAGTCGTCGACGTGCTCTACGTGAAGGACTTTACCGGAGCCGCAGTGGCCACTATTCCTGTCAATGTCTCAATAGCGGTGGGACAGATCGTCGACTTCCAGCTCGACTCGTACCTTTATGGGAACGGCCCTTGGTCATGGTACGAGATACAGGGGGTCACCGCGCGTGGGAATAAGTTCGACATGAGCCTCTTCGCCTCCCAGTCCGGCGCGCAGGCAATAGGTGAGCTGCCCGAAGGGGAGACGGACTCGTTGTACCCTGTCGTAAGGGTCATCGTCAATGGGACAGATGTAACCACTGGCGAGGTCCTGCAGAATTTGACTTATGTGGATGGGCAGTTCTTCGACGTCACGACCGGAAAGCTGGTCTTCGATGAAGCGTCGAGCCCTGCCACCGCCGTTGGGTTCGACTTTGAGACAGGTGCCTACAACATCAATCCTAATGGCGATGTGGCCAATCTTCGTTATGCGGAAGGAAATCCAAGCTCTAACAACGTAATATCGATCAACGTCCATGGCGACAGCTCTGGATCGATGATGAGCGCTAACTTCAGCGGCATCACATCCAACTATAGATACTCCGCGTTAGTGCTATCATTTGGGTTCGAGTTGAACCCTAACGATTTCAATTCTATGAACGGTACGGTTCAATTCTGGGATTGGAGCAAAAACCAATACGTGACATCGGGCAACGGATACTGGGAATTCGACTCGTCCTCCATTTATTGGGTTTCCTATGGTCAAAATAACAAATGGCATAACTTTACTGTGACTATGGATCTTGGATCTTTGATCGGCCCGAACGGGGAATGGTCGCTAATTCTCAACATAAGTACCTCCAATAATAACCTTAATGCGCTGAAATTCGATTATTTGCACGTAAAGGAGGTTACTGAGAACGTTAACGGCATCGACACGCTCTTCTGCTACCAGCTCGTTGGCATCGACGAGTCAGTAGTTACCAAATTGCTCTTCTCGACCACAGGCATCTTCTCCGCAAACTCTGACTACAACATGGCGGTCTTCAATTTCGACACGCAGAGCTGGAACTACTTCAGCGTGATAAAGGGCAGTTCGGAGCTTCAGACAGTTGCCATTGAGGTCACATCCTCCTGCTCAAGCTACATCAATTCGACCAACTTCGTGATCATCAAGATCTCTCCTATTCAAGGGTCAAACTCAGTTGAGACGATCTTCACCGATCAGTCGAGGCTGATTGTGAGGACTCTAGAGTGACCGAAGGCAGACGATATTCACCCATGCTGAGTATGAAAGAGACGGATGCATGCCAATTCCGGCGTTTCGACCAGCCTATTCTTTTTCCTGTCGACTTGTATCGAGAGATGAAGTTGTGCTTGGAAAAAAATATAGGAGGCAGAGAAGAACAAGAACGAGAGATGAGGGAGCTTCTTGAAGATTACTGAGGGGCAAACGGTGATTTATGCCAAGACAGGTACCGAAGGGAAGGTCGTCAAGATACATGAGCTGGATGGAAAGGTATGGGCAGAGCTCGACACTACAGGACTCCTCTATGAGGAGAGCGCGTTGGAGCCAAGGGCCGAGGAGAAGAAGAAGGAAGTTGCGAAGGCAATACCCAAGAAGGCCGGCGATCGCGGGGACGCTGCGCTGCCAGAGATAAAGGACGAGGGCAGGCCCGACGGTAGCGGTACAGTAAGCGGCGGCGGATAACCGCAAAGGGCGGATAAGGGGCACGGATTGATGCGAAAAGCAGTAGTGCTGGACAAATCAGGGACCATATTTGACCCCTGCAGAGTCATCTATGACCTCAGTTCCAAGAAGTGCGTCTTCCATGAGAATGCGCTAAGATATGTCGTAAGAAGAGGGGAGGCGCTTGTCAACATACGCGGTGCGGTGGGTGCGGTAATCAAGGGCGATCTGCATGGGGTCAGCTTCAAAGCAAGCTGCGCGGCATTCGTGCCAGTCCCCGAGGTCAGGCCTTGTGCCTTGTGCGAGAAGGATGTTTTGGATGGCATCAGGCTGGTATCCGAGTTGGCGCAGTCGCATTGCAATTCCGAGCTTGGCGTCTGTGTAGCCGTAATAGTCAACAGAGCGGGAAAGGTTACGGGGATCGTGGGCTTGGGTGGCAGGCTTTATGGCGAGGTGAGAGACGCCGTCAGCAGGATGCAACGTGGCGGATCAGATGTTTTTCTTGCGACAGGAAATTGCATGGAGATGACAATGAAATGTGCAGGCATCCTTGGGATACCAAAGGAGTATGTCCTCTTCGACGCATCACCTGAAGATAAGAGGGACCTGGTGAAGAGACTAAGGGGCTTTTATGGCGCGGTAGTCATGGTTGGGAACGACATAAATGATCTCACGGCCATGAGGGAGGCGGACATATCAATAATCGTCAGGAGGGAGGGGGCGACCTCCGATGACAGGGTCAGCAGATGCGAAGACGTGGATCATGTCGTGCCAACCCTTAACGAAGTCGAGGGCATAGTCAACGCGATAGGATCAACCTGATCTCGTAATATCTTCCCTGATATTCAGAGTGAAAATGGGGCAGGGAACGCGCAATCTCGGCCTCGAGCGACCGCATCGCACGCACCTGGGCGTCGTCTGCGAACGCTATAAGGCGCCTGCGGTGGGACTCCTCGCACAACACGCTGCAGGGAACAAACCCTGAGATCGTGACGAAGTAAGGCTTTGTACCGCCTCTGCTGCCCAGTTCTGCCAGCTCATGCTCGTGCTGCTCGTCCAGCGCATACCTTATGCGTTCGCTGAAGGAACGGATGCAGCAATCGGGATAATCCAAGAAGTGCCCGGTCTCACTGTCCTCAAAGTTCTTCGAGAATACGCCGATCTGGGTGGAGATATAAGGGTCCAAAGCAGGGCGGACTGGCGGCTGCCATCTCTTGACCAGGTCCTGCTGGACCTGGAGGCGGGGCAGGACATCAAAGAGGCGGTCGTCCATGAAGAGCTGGGCGATGTGCTCGGCGAGATTCGGAAACTCAGGGTACGTCGCCCTTGCGTCTGCGGCCGAGCTGCACGAGGACAGGGCATTCAGAATGCCCGATATCCGCGATAAAGAGTCAAAACCGTTGCTTGGGAGCATAGAAACCAACTGATGAGGTTAAAAAAAAGAAAAAAGGGAGGGTTTAGTGCGACGGGATGATCAAGTTCCTCTCGCCGGCTGGGACGAACTCCCTCAGCGCACCTTTTCCGAAGCAGAGCCTCGGGTGCGTGAAGTCGAACTTCAAGTCCTTGTCGGCAAAGGCTACCTTGACTAGCGGGTTGGTCGTCCAGGCGTCGTTCCTTCCACCGTGCGCTGCTGAAACGATGCCACAGTATGCTGACTGGTGGCCTACGTTGAGCGCATAGTTCGGGTAGTTGGTGCCCCTCAGGTTGAACGGCAGACCCTCGTCGCTCCTGTAAGAGAAGCTGTTGACTGAACCGCACTGGTCCTGCTGGTCATAGCCATAGAACCCAAGCCTGCCCATCTCCTCCTTATGGAGCAGCTGGCTCAGATACCAAGCGTTGATACCGGCAGTAGAGTGGCCTGTCGCCAGAGACACTGCAACGCCTGCACCTGCAGATACGACTGCTGCCCTCTGTGATCCACCGAAGTGGGTCTCCATGAGCGCCGGGAACTTCTCGTATTGCTCAAGGCCGTATAGGGTTACCTCTGTCCCTACATCCTTGATCAGGTCCCAGCTCGGCTTGCTCTTGCCGAAGCCGCCGAATTTCTTCTTGACGTAGTCTGCACCGTAGTAGCAGTAGTCGTCAAGGACGTCATCAGTGTAGGTGCATGTTGCGTATTGGGTGAATCCGACACCACCGGACATGTAGCTACCAAGGTAGATCTGGTCGTAGAGGACTGCAGCCATTGAGATTGCCTCAAGTGCAACCCATACAGGGTCCTGCGGCTTTACCCTCGATGCCTGGCAGATATCCGCCATGTATCCGAGAGGTATACCACCGGGCTCGTTCGGGCCCCTTGCGCGCCTCCATGGCATGAGCGTCCCCATCTCGATGACCTCCGCGTGCTTTGCAGCGAACGCGAACTCACCGATTGCGGCCTCACCAGCCATCAGCTTGTAGGCGTTCACCATTGCCATGCAGATCTGCATAGCGGCCCACCTTGACATGGTTCCACCGTCGCAAGTCATTGAAACGATGGTTGGCATGTGGCAGACCTGGTAGATCTTCTTGCCGATAGCCTTCTTTAGAGAGGCAGCTTGGTCAGCAGGGAATGCCTTGTTTATGTCGATCAGCATCCTCTTGTCAATCTCATCGGCCAACTCGTCGTCGCCGGTGAAGACCTTGACATAGCTGTCCGACACAAGACCTGGGTCGGTCTCAACCATGTGCTCTTGGATGACTGCTGCGCCTGGGAGTGCGTGGTTCAGCACCTCAAGGTAGTGGTTGACAGTTTCAGGAGTCACTTCCTTGCCAAGACGCTTCTGCAACACAGTATGGGCAGAATCAAGACCTACTATCACGGTCCTCCTAATGTCGTGCCACATCTGCTGCATCGCGGCGTTGTTGACAAAGTGCAGATCGTCGCCCTCTACGTATATGTCAGTGTTGGAAATCCTGTATGGCATCAGTACCCTCTGCCCCATCGGTATGCCACCGAGGTGCATGTCAGGGTTGTAGAATGGGACGGACCTCTCCTTTGCCACCTTCTTGGCAGCTTCTACGAACTCCCTCTTCCTCTTCGACTGCTTCCAGCCGTCATAGATGTAGTATTTTGTGTTCTTATCCTCTGGCGCCTCTTTGAACTTCTTGCGAAGCGCTTCTATGAACATTTTCTTCTCTGAGCTCATTTCATGCTACCTCCTTAGATCCCCTTGACCCTATTCGGATCAAAGCCTGCCTCCGTCCTGAGCATATGGAGTCGTTCGATGAAGCTGACGACCTCTTTGTCGGTCCTGAAGGCTACATCTTCGACTCTATATTCGCTCGTCCTCTTTCTGAGCTCGTCTTCCTTGATTGGCTTGCCAACCGAAATTGGCTTGTCCAGAGGAACGCCGATCTGGTCCTTGACATAGACCACTTCGCCGGTCTTCTTGTCGAACTGGAACCTGCGGAGCGCGTCGAACATCATGCCATTCTCGTCAAGTCTCAGTGAGTGGCCGTGGACGGTTGCACCCCTGATCCCGCACCTTGCTGGATCAAAGATTTCAGTCTCAACAAGCTCCTTGGCAACCTTCTCAAGATCCCTTTCCCTAGCTTCGAGCGGAACGCGTCCTGAGAGTACACCAATGTCTACACCACGGTACCTTGTGTGACCTGTCCATGCTCTCATGTACGGGGTCAACGGCGTGAAGTAGACGGAGTCGGTCATTTGTATGTACCTGATCCTGTCGCCAGCCTTTGCGCCTGGTGTCGGCTCGACAAGCTCCCTGATAGGGCACGCCGGCTCACCCATCTCTTCCAGAGGCGGGTGGACGCTCTTGTAAGCCTCGCCTGGGACTCTGTGGCCCATGAGCCTCACAATATCGTCATCGCTGACGGTCCTTAGCTTCTCAAGCTTGTAGGATGGGTCCATGTACTTCTTCCTATTTGCGGCAACCTTGGATTTGCCAGGATAGAATTGTGGTTTATAAGTTGCCATTTTAGACTCCTCCCTTGATTGCTACTGCTGCCTCGTTGACATACTTCAGAGGCTCCCTCAGTTCAGGTACTTCACTGAGCACTTCACCAGTCGTGCCGGAGATCTTCTCTGGCGTGTAGATGGTTGTGCCAGCGTCAAGAGCTACTGCAGCTGCGACGCACGGGATTGTGAAGCCCTTGCTGTGCCTTGTCACGATATGGTTGCCGGCAAAGACTGCAGGATTTCCTCCGCCGTATATCGAGTGGCTGAAGAAGGCCATCTCTACACCTGTACCTTCAACTCTGCCGAAGTCTACACCTGGCAGGCTCGTCTCCCTTTCGACGAGGTCGTTGAAGTAGATGAAGACAGACGGGGTATGCTGCATAGACCTTGCTGCGCCGCAGGTCACCATTGTTCCTGCAAGCAGGCCTGCAGAGGCATATGCATTCCATTTGCTGAGGTCATCAGTTGTGTAGTTGACATAGCCCGAAGGCGCCTTCGCGAGCGGCTTGATTATGCCATCTGCGATTGCCCTCTTGACAGTTGAGACAACAACATCGCCGAGGGTTCCCTTCTTGGCATTTTCCTTGACTATATCATAGACCAAATTGTTCACATTCAGCCCCTGATAAGCAAGGCCCATTAGGTGAAGCCTCTCGAAGTCGCCAATGGCATCGCCCATCTCGAACATTGCCGCCTGCTCCAAGATTGAGGATAGGGCCGCAGCGTTCATGGCGTTCTTCTTGGTAATCAAGGCAATGTGTGCGCATGGAACGTTCCTGAGCGCATAACCCATGCCTTCATTCTGTTGTGGAACTGAGAGTAATGAGGCCACGTTTCCGCCAAGCATTTCCATTGTTTGAGGATACCTCCCCCAAACAGAGGCATGAACCAAGTCCGCATCCCAGATGTTGACTTTGAATTGGTCAACGATTGCACAACAGAGGGCTGCTGCCGTTGAGGTTGCTCCAGTAGTGTATTCTACGCCTGCATTAAGCCTCTTGGCTGGGACCTTAACGAGAAGGTGCTTCCCACCCTTGAGGACTTTCACTTCTGTATCATCGTTTGCGCTAACCTGGAGGTTCTTCTTGACTTCGTCGGCTATGCTTGCGGCGCTCTTAACGAGATCCACTTTGAGGGACCTGCCGTTAATGACGCACCCCTTGCCACCGACTGCTCCAGTCGCAAGAGCTTTCTCAACGCCCTCTAGATTGACGGAGACGCACTGTTTAACGTAGGATACCATCTTTTGTATCGCTGGGTTTTGCAATGGACTCAATGCCTCTAAAGGAACCTTAGAGGCGAAAACTCGTCCTCGATCGTCGTATAGATCTACTTTATCTGAATATTTCGCCATAGGACTCCTCTCTAGAGTTTTGTTGCGGTCTAACTAACATTGCGGAAATATTAAAGCATTGCTTACAAATACAAGCGGTTGCATTAAAACCTAAAGAAGTCATATATATCCNTATATATCCATTGTTTCATATGGAACGATTGATTAACTGCAGAAAGAAGGAAGATATTATTAATAAAGTGAAGCGTTATCGGCTTTTTGACGTAATTTTTTCGATTAATACCGAAAGCGAATCCACTATATTTGATTCCTCGATCTTGATGGTCATCATGGGGATCGTGACAAACTTCTCTATGATGCTGGCCACGATGGAGGCGCATATGAGACCGTCAACTTCGTCGCGTTCGGCTTTGATAGCGCTGATGATCGCGCCTTCGATATCCGACGCCGGATACTCCTTGATCGCCACCTTCTTCCCGTTGAACTCGAGGTTGTGCCGGGAGAACTTGTCCAGCGAGGACCTAGCAGCGATAAGGCCTACGACTAGATCGCCCTCTTTAACGCCTGCTTTCGGCTGGAAGAACTGTATGATCTGGCGCAGTGTAGAGAGGCGGAGGTCCCGCTCCTGAGAGATCACCTTGTTCAGGGTGCTTAGCGGTATCCCGGATCCATCGCTCAGATCCTTCATGGATACGCCCTGTTGCCGCATTATGGACTTGAGGGATCCTATGAATGACTCGTTCGATGTTAAGGCGGAGTTTATGAGTACGTCACACACTTCCTGCTCTTCGTACATGAAGATCATCTCACAGGCTACTGATCTCTTCCTGCAATAATCCAAGAATCCGCTCCCTGTAGGATATGAAAGGAGGGCTCAGCCTCGATCGAGGATAATCAAGATCGATCGATACGGTTGTCTTCACCTTTGTGGGTCGCTTGGTAAGGACGGATACGGACTGACCGATGAACACGGCCTCATCGACGTTGTGCGTTATGAAGACGATGGTTTTGTTCAGCTTAGACCATATTGAAAGTAGCTCCTTCTGCATTATCGATCTGGTCTGGGCATCCAGATCTGCGAATGGCTCGTCCATGAGGATAATTTCGGGGTCGACCGCTAGCGCCCTAGCAATTGCCACCCGCTTCTTCATCCCGCCTGAGATCTGGTGAGGATAGTACTTCTCGAATCCTTCCAGCCCCACCATGTCGAGGTATTTGGTGGCGATCTGGTCTGCGTCCTTGATGCGGTAGAGCTCAAGCCCCAATTTCACGTTGCTTATTACGTTAAGCCATGGAAGCAGCGAGTCCTCCTGGAAGATCACCCCGAACCGCTGCTTCTTTGGGTCAGGAGGTTGACCGTGGATAAGCATGCTGCCGGAGGTCTGTTTTTCTAGCCCGCAGAGTATCTTCAGAAGAGTCGTCTTGCCGCATCCGGACGGACCGACTATGCATGCAAATTTTCCCTCATCGATGGTGAGGTCGAGATTGTCTATGACGCTTATCGTGTCATTTCCAGCGATGAAGCTTTTGCTTAGCCCTTTAGCGATGATCATTGGTGGCATGATGGTCACTACGCTTTAATCTCCACGCGCCATTTGAAGAGGCGCCGCTCGCCAGATAGCAGCAGGTAATTCATAGCAAGGCCGATCAATCCGATTACGACCATGCCCAGAACCACAACGTCTATCTGGAGCAGGTTAGCATACTTCAGGATGAGGCGCCCCAGCCCGACCGGTTCCCCGCCCATCATCTCCGCGGCCACGATGCACATCCACCCCACGCCAAGCCCGACCCTGAGGCCGTTCATGATCTCCGGGAGGGCGCTCGGAAAGATAATCTTCTTGATAATGGCAGTGTTGTCTGCTCCAAAACTCTTTGCCATGTTGACCTGTGTTTCGGAGGTGCGTTTGACGCCGGCGATTGTGTCGAGGAGTATCGGGAAGAAGATGCCTATCCAGAGGAGGAAGATGTACCGGTTGATTCCGCTGAGCAGGATTATTGAAAGAGGGATCCATGCGATAGGAGGGATGAAACGGATGATCTCGGTTATGGGGGACGCGACGTTCTTTACCAAGGGCTTGACGCCCATCAGTAGACCAAGAGGGACTGCGGTTATGACGGCAACGGCGAAGCCGAGAAGCACCCTGTACAGGCTAACGCCGATGTGCCACCAGAGGGTGTAGCCGTCAATGTCCCCGATGGTGCTGATCTTTAGGAATGCCTGGAATACCTGAACAGGTGTTGGCAGGAATGGCGAATTCGTTGCCATGGTTATCGCCTGCCATGCGACGACGAATACCGCTAAGGAGGCGACCCCGATGAGCACGCTCCGGAACCGGTCCATTTTGGGCATGATAGTCACGTCCAAATCCAGCATTAGCCATAGCTTGTGTCGACGAAATTATCTATGAATGAGTCGACTTGCGATGAGTTGACGGTAGTAACAGTTCCAAGCTGGATCATCTGCAACAGGAACGTCTTCATGCTATCGACATTGACCGTGTAGTTGTATGCCACGTGGCTGAACGCGATGTCAATCACAGATTGTGAGAGCTGGGTATAGTTCCCCGCAATAAGCTTGGCTGAGGCGGGATTTGAGTTGATATAATCTGTGGCATTCTTGTGTATCTGAACGACCTTGGTCACGATGGCCGGATTAGACGCAATAATCTTGTTAGAGGCGACTAGGACGCAGCATTGGTGGTTGGGCATCAGGTCGTGTGAAGTCAAGAGGACCTGTGCTCCAGACTGGCTGATAGCAACAGATGGCACAGGTTCCCACGCAATGAATCCGTTTATCTCGCCGTTGCTGAAGAGTATTGGGAGAGTCGAGATAAGGGCAGGGCTCTTTGTGACGGTCAGGTTGTTGTTCAGTATAAAGGTGGACAGAAGGATGTCCTGGATCGTCCCAGTGCCGGGCGTTCCAATGACTTTGTTGTTTAGGTCGCTAATTGAAGAGATCGCACTGCTGGTCACGAGGGTGGATCCTTCTAGGTTGACAGAGGCTACAATCACGGGTATGTTCGAGCTTGAGCCAGCAAGAGCTGCCGCGCGACCATTGATCGCAGGAGGGGCGCCTACGTAAGCAAAATCCAGGTCGCCTGCCAAGAAGCTCTGCATAAGAGTTGGGCCGCTGCTGTAGCTGAACAGTTTGATTTTGATTCCATTCTGCTCAAAGTAGCCATTGGCGATAGCGACGTGCAGGGCCAGCTGATGTAGGTCGTTATCGAGGCACCCTATTCTGACCTCAATCATTGAAGGGGAGTTAAAGAAACCGGACACATAAAGGCCAGCTGCGCCTACGACTACAATAAGGACAATTCCCAACACAATAAGGGATTTATTCATGGGTTAATTGCGCCCTAGTCTACTTGCGACACCGCAGATATATGATTTACGTATACAATTAGGCGTTGACCACAGCTAATGCTGCAGCGAGCGTGCCTTCTTCAGCGTGGATTGACTCACTGGAGAAGCCAACAAGGACAGAGTCCCCTTCAACTAGCTTGAACGACTCCTCCAGACAGGAGGCGAGCGCAGGGTAGACCTTGGAGATATCTTCAGTCATAAGTGGCAACGTGATTCTGCCGCCCAAATAGGAGAAGACCACCAGACCGTCGGTGCCATTCTTCACAGCGACGTCCCTGAGCTTTGTCAAAGGCATCTTTGTCAGTTCTGATCGGATATGGATTGCATGGGAAGGCAGATCGATGCCCATTTCGCTCAAGTTGAACGAGATGCGCTTTACCAGTAGCCCTTTCAGCTCGTCAACGATCCCGGTGCCCGTTTCGGTCAGGGTGCAACCGCCGATTGAGTCGACTGTGATGAGATCCCTTTCCACCAATTTCTTGATTATGGTCCTTACGGACCCCTCGCCTATCTTCAACTTCTTTGAGAGGGCGATCCTACCTATTGAATGCACAGAGTCGATGACCAGAATCGCAGTAACAATGTGCACAGGCGAATATGCTGGGGCAGGCCCCCGCGGCAGCTCGCTCTTAGTTACAGACTCTAGGAATTTTTTTAAGGGGGACATTTGAACGCCCGTTTATCCTATGGGGGCGTGGTATTTTCTCTTTTTCGGTCGTGCAAGGCATGATGGCACACCGGGCCACATAGGAGAGGCGGGAGTGCATAAGTTTCATTAAGATGCTGGAGGGAGTCTTTTACGGGGTAGCATAATGGTAGTGAAGATGGAAGAGAAGGGCCTTGTAGGGTTAAGCAGATGCTTCAGAGGCGCGCTGAGCGGCTATGGCAAGCCCGCCAAGCTGCTCTTTGTAGGCTCGCCGGCGACCTGCCTGCCGTTTGCGGAATTCCTATGCAATTCAATCAAGGACCTGCCCATAGAGCCGCACTTCATGGCGGGGGCAGATACTGGAAGGATAAGGAAGATATCACTCTCAGAGGGGTTTGGTTACCAGCTTGGGGATGCGATCTCGGAGGCGAGGTTCAATATCGTCGTGCTACTCGGCGGACTTGCAATGGCAAAGACATACGTAATCCCTAAGATGCTGAGGCAAGAGCTGCTTAAGGTAAGCGACCTCAATTTCGTATTAGCCTTCTTCTTCCAGGGGATAATGCGCAAACAGGAATGGGTTGAAGAGTTTGAATTCAGCTACATAATCGACGCAGACTTAAGCAGAGTGGTGCTGGAGGGCATGAAATGATACAGGATCTGAATGGAAAGACGCCGTCGATAAGCAGAGAGGCGTTCGTTCACGAAGCAGCGGTGGTGATTGGCGATGTCGTCATAGGCGACCGCGTCAATGTATGGCCGGGCGCAGTTCTCAGGGGAGACATAGAGCGGATAACGGTCGAGGATGGTGCGAGCATACAGGACGGGGCGATGATCCACACTGACCCGGGTTTTCCGACGTCGATAGGCAAGGGCACTACGATTGCGCACGGCTGCATCATACATGGTTGTAAGATAGGAGACCGGACGCTCATCGCGATGGGGGCGATAGTGCTCACCGGAGCAGAGGTCGGCAGCAATTCGATAATAGGTGCCGCGGCGCTGGTCCCCGAGGGCAAGAAGATACCAGACAGATCCATAGCAATGGGTGTTCCTGCGAAGGTTATCAGGGCAGTGGATGCAAGCGACATCGCAAGAATTGAAGAGACGTCCGCGGCCTACCTCAGACTGATGAAGAGATACAAGCAGTAGGGCGGCGGCTCATAGTTTTTTGTATTTGACGATCACCAGCAGGGCTATGCCGACAATCATCGGAACGACGCTCACGACCTGAGCGGTGAATGGCGAGGTCGAGAGAAAGTACCGGCTCAAGATCACAAAGCTGAATGCAGGCGAGAATGTGAGAAGGAGCGCTATCGCATATATAATGACGGATAGAAGCTTCATGCGAATCATCTCTGCGGTGCCAGCAATCTTACGTTTGGAATAGATGCAAGCTGCTCCTTTATAAGGGCAATGGGGGCTTCGTTCAAGCTCGTGAAGCCGACCACGGAACACCGGTCAGGGTAAATATGAATATAACGATCGAGGTCGAACCTGAGGGTGCTCTCCTTGGGCCCGAAGGTGACCTTGAACGGAACCTTGGCGGCGAGGAAGCGCTCCGCCGCACTCTGGATAAATGCCTTCTGCTCCTTTGGCACCTTCCTTCCTGCCTTCTTCTTGCCGACTCCGAGTCCTTTCGTCTCGCCCTTCTTGAGTTCAATCTTAACGATGCCCTTGACCTCACTGACGGCGACCGTGCCACCTTCGAACCTCACCTCGAAGGGTCTGCCTTCGTTAAGCCAATTGCTGACCTCAGCCAAAGCTTGATTTTCCATATGGTCCACAGGTTGCTAATTGCCTTTAACAGTATTTAATAATGACGCAGGCATTCAACGGCGTGCACTCCATTGAGATCACGATGGAGGCGATGATTTATCACGATCTATTTGCAGCGCATGGTTAAAGTTTTTATATAATAAGGGTCATTTAGCCCCTATATCAAAAAAGGTGTTATCGGATGCTAGAAATTCGATGGCATGGTCGTGGCGGTCAGGGAGCAGTCACTGCTGCTGAGATACTTGCAACCGCAGTAATCAACGAAGGGAGGTACGCGCAGGCCTTTGCGGCTTTTGGGCCGGAGAGGCGAGGTGCACCAGTCCTAGCATTTACGAGGATCAGCGATTCAGAGATACTGCTTCGCTCACAAATTTACGAGCCGGACGTGATCGTTGTTCTGGACAAGAACCTCTGCACGATGGAAGGAGTAAGCGATGGGCTCAAGCATGGAGGGACGGTTGTCCTAAACACGAACGCTCCGCCGGAGAGCTTTGTGAGTACTTTTCCGCAAGCAAGCAGAATTGCCACGGTCAATGCGACAAAGATTGCAATTGAGATCATAGGGTCCCCCATCACCAACACCGCCATCCTTGGCGCTTTGGTAAAGGTCACGGGGATCGCCAAGATGGGAACTCTCGAGGACATCTTCAACGAGAGGTTCAAGGCTTACGCAGAGAAGAACGTGAATACTGCAAGAAGGGCTTATGGAGAGACAACGATTATGGAGAGGGATGTCTGAGATGAAGTGCGCAAAGACCCCGCTCAAGGGCTGGAAGGAATTGCCCGAGGGAGGCACCATAACGGAGCCGGGCAGCTCGGTGCTCTTCGATGCGAGTGCTTGGAGGACATCGATGCCAATCATCGACCATGCAAAGTGCACAAAGTGCGGCATGTGTTGGATATTCTGCCCTGAGGCTGCAATAAAGGTCAATCCGGATGGCAGCTACGAGGTCGAGTATATGTACTGCAAGGGATGCGGCATCTGCGAGAAGGCATGCGCAGTCAAGGCGATCAAGATGGAGGAGGAGAAGAAATGAAGAAAGTGGGATTGAGCGGCAACTACGCCATCGCGTATGCGGTCAAGATGGCAGATGTGGATGTCATTGCGGCGTACCCTATAACGCCCCAGACGACGATTGTGGAGAAGCTCTCCGAGTTTGTCGCGAATGGGGAGCTTGACGCGGATTACATAAATGTTGAGTCGGAGCACTCCGCGATGAGTGCATGCGTAGGCGCATCGATGACGGGGGCAAGGGTCTTCACTGCGACATCGTCGCAGGGGCTCGCATTCATGCACGAGGTACTATTCATGGCATCGGCCCTGAGGACGCCGATGGTTATGGCCAACGTGAACCGCGCTCTTTCGGCACCCCTCAACATATGGAATGATCATGCCGACGCCATGGCGGAGAGGGATGCAGGGTGGATCCAGCTCTGGGTGTCGTCTGCGCAAGAGGCTTACGACACTACGTTGATGGCATTCAAGCTGTCAGAAGAGACCCGGCTGCCGGTGATGGTGAACCTTGACGGTTACATATTGAGCCATACATACGAGCCGGTAGAATTGATAGCCGAAGAGACTGTAAGGGAGTACATACCGTCCAAGCCGCTCGTTAACAGGCTTTCGCCGAAGACGGCCTTCAGCGTTGGTGTTGTGGGCCCTCCGGAGTACTACTTCGAGATGAAGTACCAGGCTATAGATGCCATTGAAAGGAGTCGCATGTCCATAAGTAAGATCACGGCTGACTTCAATCGCAGCTTCGGCAGAAGCTATGACGACGTCTATGCCTACGGGATGGAAGATGCAGAGTATGCACTCCTGACCATGGGGTCGATGACAGGCTCCGCCAGAGTGGTGGCAGAGGAGTTGAGGAAGGAAGGGCTCAAGGCGGGAGTGGTATCGATAAGAACGTTCAGACCGTTCCCGGTCGAGAGGCTGATTAAGAAGGTAGATGGCCTCAAGGGGCTAGGAGTGATGGACAGGGCAAGCACCCCAGGTGGGCCGTCGAATCCGTTGTTCAGCGATATCGCAACCTGCCTCTATGGACTAAAGGATAGACCGATCCTCCAGAGTTTCGTAAGCGGACTTGGAGGCAGAGACATCTCGCTTGACAACTTCAGAACGATGTTCAAGGCGACGAAAGAGGCTGCGGACGCGAAGGCGCCAAAGCCGTGCATGTATGTGGGGTTGAGAGAATGAGCACCGCATTCAGGACTCTTAAGGACCTGCCGAAGGAGGAGCTGCTGGCGCCAGGGCACAGGCTCTGCGCGGGCTGCACCGTAGGCACGACAATAAGGCAGATACTCAAGGCTGCAGGGAAGAACACGGTAGTGGTCTCGTCAACGGGCTGTGTTGAGGTTGCAACGACATACTTCCCGCAGAGCGCATGGAGGATCCCATGGACGCACGTTGCGTTCGAGAATGCCGCGTCTGTCGCGTCTGGGATACAGCACGGAATGGCCGCTCTCTACCGGAAGAAGAAATCGGACGAGAAGGTCAACATAATCGCGTTTGGAGGTGACGGAGGGACTTTCGACATTGGCATCCAAGCGCTGAGCGGGGCCCTCGAGAGGGGGGAGGATTTCGTCTACATCTGCTACGACAATGAGGCGTACATGAATACGGGAGTCCAGAGGAGCTCCGCAACGCCTTATGCCGCAGCGACTACGACATCGCCGCCCGGCAAACTATCCAAGGGCCAGAACAGGGACAAGAAGGACATGATGGCGATAGCGGTCGCCCATGGAATACCTTATGCAGCGACCGCTTGCCCGTCGTATCCGTATGACCTGATGAACAAGACGAGGAGGGCGCTGGATGTCGAGGGGCCGGCGTTCCTGCATGTCCTTACGCCGTGCCCAACAGGCTGGCGTTTTGACATCAGCGGTGGGATAGAGATGGGGAAGCTGGCAGTGCTAACGGGGCTCTGGCCGCTCTACGAGGTGGTAGACGGCAAGATGAAGCTTACAGTTCAGGTGCCCAGGAGGGAGCCCATAAAGAAGTACCTCCAGGCGCAGGGCAGGTTCAGGCATTTAAAGCCGGAGGACATAGCTAAGATACAAGAAAAGGCGGACGCCGCCGCAGCAAAATTCGGCTTGGGCCCGCTCAGGCAGTGAACAGCGCAATGGCGGCATTGCAAAACCTGATGAAGATGAAGGGCATACTCCTTACCCTGCTTGTGGTAGCGGTGGTCGTAGTAGGCGGTACGGCAGCAAGCAGGGCAATCTCAGGTACCAACCTCCCCTTTGCCGCGGTCCAGTCGGGCAGCATGGAGCCGACGATTCCGACCGGGTCGCTGCTCTTTATCCAATACGTCAGCGGGGAAGACATAGTCGCCGGAGCCGCGCCAGTTGGCGACGTCGTGATCTACAGGCCTCCTGCCGCGTATGAGACGATGAACGATTACTTCTTCTTCACGGTGTATAATCCGACCCCGATATCGCACAGGGCCATAATGAAGACTCAGATAAACGGGACATACTACTTCCTTACCAAGGGGGACAACAATGCGGGCCCTGACCAATGGCCTGGAGTCCCCAGCTCGTGGGTCCCTGAAACGAGGATAATCGGGAAGGTAGTGTTCTTCATACCCTATGCAGGGTACCCGTTCCTGTG
>MAGS01000030.1:98397-114195 GCA_001717005.1 Candidatus Methanomethylicus mesodigestus
CTATGCAGGGTACCCGTTCCTGAGGTTCAAGAACCCGATGGTTGTCGCGGGAGCGATATTAATACTTATAATTTTGATAATTATTCCAATAGGAGAAAAAAAGGAAGGTAACAAATTTGAGGAAAAATCTTCAGAAAACAAAAAAGCTTTATAAAGCCCCTTAAAACCTTTTATTCTGAATGCAGGTTTCTTGGGGCGCATATGCTATGATCAAGCCTTCAGTTAGGATTGAAAATGTTGTAGCTTCTGTGACTATGAACCAGAGCATCGATCTTGATGCTATTTCAGGCAACGTCCCTGGGGTTGAATACAACCCAGAGCAGTTCCCCGGACTCGTATACAGGCTATCGAAGCCGCGTACGGCTACGCTGATATTCTCATCGGGGAAGATGGTATGCACGGGGGCCAAATCGGAGAAAGAGGTTCACAACGCGGTGAAGAAGATCATCAAAAACCTGAAGGACAGGAACATCGTCATAATCGGATCGCCTGAGATCCTGATCCAGAACATCGTCGCTTCAGCCAACCTGAACGCAGAAGTCAATCTCGAGAAGGCGGCATTCCTGTTGGAGAACGTCATGTATGAGCCAGAACAGTTCCCAGGATTGATCTACAGGATGGCAGAGCCCAAAGTCGTGCTGCTGATATTCTCGTCGGGTAAGATGGTATGCACGGGGGCCAAGCATGAGGACGAGGTCAAGGTCGCAGTAGACAAGATCCACCTCAAGCTGAAAGAGCTCGGCGTGCTGTACGAAGAGTGAACTGAAAAATGCGCTGGAGCGTGCTCCAGCCATAATCCGCGTTTTATGTTTGATCCCGCTAACCCTTTCGGCCGCAGCCTGCCTTGTCGAAGTCCTTGTCCCTGAGCATGGTCAAGGCATCCTTGCAGGCAGTGATTGCAGGAGCGCCGCCGGCTACCGCCACGACCCTGATTGCCTCAAGTATCTCCTGTTCCGAGGCGCCCTTGTTGTAAGCGCCGCGCATAGCTGAGACGACACACTCCTTGCAATGGCGCTGTGCGCCCATCGCCATAATAATCAGCATCTTGACCTTAGAGGAGAGTGCCCCGTCATTCTGCACGGCTGAGTCGCAGAAGTTGTAGAATTCGACCATCTTTGGGTCCATCTGTGCAGCCACGTGCATTATCTCGGGCGCGAAGCCCATCTTCTTGCGGAATGTGCCGGTAAGTTCCTTTGTTTCCTTGGACAAAAAGAGCCACCACGTCAGATATGTGCATCTGAATCTTTAACCTTAACGGAGTGGCAGCCGCTAGACGAAAGCCAGCGGTCGGGCATAATTATAGAAGGTAAGATTTTAGCCCATAGTTTATATACAAAAACGCATTCTTCTATCTACTGCGATGGTGTTAGAACATGGAAGGCGTATTCGTAAGCGACATGATAGAACCTATTCGTAAAAGGGCAAAATTCAGCAATAGGGTTTATGTTCTTGACACCACGCTACGAGACGGCGAACAGACCCCCGGCGTCTGCTTTACGCTCGATGAAAAGGTGGAGATCGCAAGGAAGCTCGATGCCATCGGCGTAGACGTCATAGAGGCAGGCTTCCCCGTGAATTCAGAAGACGAGATCAACACGATAAAGATGATCAAGGGGTTGGGACTCCGCGCTAAGATATGCGGCCTTGCCAGGTGCGTAACCGGCGATATAGACGCGTGCCTCAAGGCAGACGTCGACAGGGCACACATATTTATTGCCACTTCGGACATCCACCTCAAATACAAACTCAGGATGGACGAGGCTCAGGCGCTGAAGCAGGCAGTCGAGACGGCGGACTACGTGAAGGCGCATGGTCTCGAGTGCGAGTTCTCCTGCGAGGACGCCACCCGTACCCCGATTGAGAGGCTCATCAAGTTTTACACCAGCGTCGAGTCGCATGGGGCCGATATGCACAACGTACCTGACACCGTAGGCGTGATGGAGCCCGAGGCTATGCAGGCACTCATAGGCGTGCTCTGCAGCAGGCTCAAGAAGCCGGTCTCGATGCACTGCCACAACGACTTTGGCATGGCGGTGGCAAACACGCTCGCGGGGATCAAGGCAGGGGCATCCCAGATGCACGTCACGGTTAATGGGCTGGGGGAGAGGGCGGGTAATGCGAGCCTCGAACAGGCCGTGACCGCACTGGAGGCGATGTATGGCGTAAAGACGGGAATAAATCTCAGCATGCTCAAGGACGCATCGAAACTCGTCGAGAGGGCGAGCATGATCAGGCTTACGCCCAACTACCCGATAGTCGGCGACAACGCCTTTGCGCATGAGGCGGGGATCCATGTCCACGGTGTTCTTGCCAAGGCCGAGAGCTATGAGCCGTTAACGCCCGAGATGGTCGGGCAGAAGAGAAGGATCGTGATGGGCAAGCATACGGGCAAGCACGCGGTATCGAATTTCATAAAAGAGAAGTACAATCTGAGCAACGAACAGATAACAGAGGTTGTTGAGAAAGTAAGGTGCCACACGATCAACAAGAAGAAGATAACCGAGGACGACGTCACGACAATAGTGGAGAGCGTGCTCGGCAGCATGTCTGAGGAGGACCGGCTGGTCAGGCTGAACGAGATCCTTGTCGTTACAGGCAACAAGATAACCCCCACGGCGTCCGTGCAACTGACGGCGAATGATGCCAGGAAGGTAGCAGCGGGCGTTGGGACCGGGCCGGTGGATGCCCTTTCGAAGGCAATACAGTCAGCGCTCGGCGAGGAGATCAAGCTGCTCAATTACAAGCTCGAGGCGATATCGGGCGGAACAGACTCGCTCTGCACGGTCGAGGTCGAGGTCGAGGACAACGATGGCAGGACCGCCTCAGGAATGGCAGTCGGCGGGGACATAGTCATGGTCTCGGTCAATGCCGTAATGGAGAGCATAAACAGGATTTATGCAAAGAGACGCAGGGAGTGAGAAAAAAGGCCCCGCGAGGCCTCGCTTCCTCTATCCGGCCTCAGGATATCATCTTGCCGAGGCTCTTCTTCATCTTGTCGTACTGCCGCAGATCGGCCGCGGATACGCTCATCGTTATGGATTTTGTTGCGGACTCGAAGTGCTTCATCGTTACATCCTTCTTGCGCATCTCCTCCCGCAGTGCGACCAGCGCAGCCTCGCGGCATACTGCCTCGATGTCAGCACCAGTGTAGCCCTCTGTCTTCTCTGCAAGCAGGCTAAAGTCGATGTCCTTCGCAAGAGGCATCTTGCCCGAGTGCACCTTGAAGATCTCCTCGCGGGCGGCTTTGTCGGGCAGCGGTATGTACACGTTCCTGTCGAACCTGCCCGGGCGGAGCAGAGCGGTGTCCACTATGTCAGGCCTGTTGGTGGCGGCGATCACGACTACGTTCTTCAGAGAAACCATGCCGTCCATCTCGGAGAGGAGCTGGTTCACCATGCGCTCCGTGACTCCTGAGTCGCTGCTGCCGTTGCCGCGCTGCGGTGCTATCGAGTCGATCTCATCGAAGAAGATGATGCACGGTGCAGTCTGCCTTGCTTTCTTGAAGATCTCTCTCACCGCCTTCTCCGACTCGCCGACCCATTTACTGAGCACCTCGGGGCCCTTGACGCTTATGAAGTTGGCAGAGCTCTCCGTTGCAACGGCCTTTGCCAGGAGCGTTTTGCCGGTCCCGGGCGGCCCATAGAGCAGGATGCCTCGAGGGGGGGTGATGCCCATCTGCTCGAACAGCTCCGGCTGCTGCATCGGCCACTCGACCATCTCTTTCAGCTGCCTCTTGACGTCGTCCAGCCCGCCAATGTCGGCCCAGTGGACTTCGGGAACCTCGACGTAGACCTCCCTAAGCGCGGATGGTGTTATCTCCTTGAGGGCTTCCATGAAGTCGTTCTTTGAGACCTTGAGTGATGCGAGCACATCGGCAGGGATGGCCTGGTTGAGGTTCATGCGCGGCACGAAGCGCCTGATGGCCTTCATTGCGGCCTCGCGGCTTAGCGCAGAGAGGTCGGCGCCGCTGAAGCCGTTGGTAAGCGATGCCAGTGCCCCAAGGTCCACGCTCTTTTCGGGGTCTAGGTTCTTCGAAAGCATGACGATCTGCGAGAGGGGTTGTTTCGGGTGCGCAGTGTCCGCCTCTCCATCAGACGAGTATGCGGCGTCGAGTTCGACGATCCCATCTATGCACGGGATCCGACCTATGCCCAGCGCCTGCTCGACGGTTGCTGCAGACCCCTGATCCAGACGCCTAGAGAAGGATGCGACGCCCGTGATTCCGAGTAGCGGCTTCAGGCTGCCGACCTTCTCGATAGAGCGCCTCAGCTCCAACACGGATGCGAGCGGGATCTCCTTAGCTATCTCCTCGAGGCGCTTCTTGTCGACGCTGCCTGCAAAGTCGATTTTGTGCATCTCATTCTGCTTTGCGAGCCGGACTACCTTCTCGTATGTATCGAGCTGCTTCATGTCGTAAGAGGCGATCAGCCCAAGGTAATCGGATAGCTCTCTCAGAGTGGCGCCGTCCATTGTGCCCTCGATGGTTTGGCTGGACTTGCCGCCGCTACTCTTTGCCGATTCGATCAGACGCCTTATGCTGATGTTCCTGGTCAGAGGCATATTGCGCGTGTGTATCTGCAGGATCTCGAGCCTGCCCTTGGTGTCAGGTATCGCAATCTGTATCTCCCGGTCGAAGCGCCCCGGCCTGCGGAGGGCAGGATCCACGGCATCCGGGCGGTTGGTCGCGGCTATGACAATGACCTGCCCGCGTGCCTTCAGCCCGTCCATAAGAGTCAGGAGCTGCGCCACCACGCGGCGCTCCACCTCGCCGGACACATCCTCGCGTTTGGGGGCTATCGAGTCGATCTCGTCTATGAATATGATGGTCGGGGCGTTCTTCTCGGCCTGCTCGAAGATCTCTCTCAGCTTGCCCTCCGATTCGCCATAGTATTTGCTCATCACTTCTGGCCCGTTGATCGTGACGAAGTTTGCGCCGGATTCGCTGGCTACGGCCTTTGCCAGGAGGGTCTTTCCGCAGCCGGGCGGACCGTGGAGCAGGACACCCTTCGGAGGGTCAATTCCGAGGCGCTTGAAGAGCTCGGGGTGCTTCATCGGAAGCTCTATCATCTCTCGGACCTTCTCCTTCGCGTCCCCCAGGCCGCCAATATCTTCGTAGGTTACCCCAGTGGCCCTGCCGGCTGCCTTAGCTTCGGGCTCCTTTTCCGCCTCTTCCTTCACATCTATGTCGGTTCCATCGACCACCAAGGCTGGCGAGGATGGACTGACGGAGTCTGCCCTGAAGAGCAGGACGCCGGTGAGTTGCGGGATGGAGATTACGTCGCCCGCGCAGAATGCATAGTCCACTATCTTCTCGCCGATGTACGATGCCATGGCGGGGCTTATCGTCATCGATTCGACCGGCGAGAGAACGATCTTTGATGCGGGCTTGGGGTCCACCTTCGAGACGGTAACGCTGTCCTGGATCGAGGTCTGCGCATTGAAACGCATGACTCCGTCTATCCCTATCACGTTATCATCTTCGTAATCATCTTCCATGGGCCAGACCTTGGCGACTGTCTGCTTCTTGCCTGTGATTTTGATGAAATCGCCGGGTGCGAGACCGAGCCTCCGCATGGCCCGCTGGCTGATGAAAGCGAGCCCCCTGTGAGCGTAGTAGGGGTTGAGTTCGGCAACCTCTAGCGATATGGTTCTATTTGTCATCAGATACACCTTGAGGTAATAGATATTATGCATAGATATATATTTTACTGCAATATATGTCTAGGCAGCGGCGGCCAGCTGACATCGGCCTGACCGGGATATGCATTCGGCACACGGTTGAGGCTTACCAAGGGGGAACGCTGTCCCATACGCAGTATTTTTTAAGTACGTCACTCAATTATCACCATCGTTTGAACTTCCGGGTGCGCCCATCATGGAGAATCTTAAAATAGTCTCCAAAGAGAGGACCGAGAGGCTTGCATGGCTGGCCAGGATAGAACTTACGGAGAGGGAGAAGGAGGAGTTCTCCATGCAGCTGAGCAGGGTCCTAGAGTCCGCGAGTGCTCTGGAGAAGCTCGATCTCGCGGCGTTAGAGCCTACATTCCATGCGTTTGAAGAGACTGAAAGCCTCAGAGATGATGCCGAGAAGGCAAGCATGAAGAGTGAAGATGCATTGGCCAACGCCAAGAAGACCAAGGACGGCTTCTTCGTCGCGCCGAGGATAGTGTAAAGGCGGTGGCAGATGATGGTTGGGATACTCGACCTCACGCTCTATGAGCTTGTGGATGCCATCAAGAATGGCAGCCTTGATGCGGAAGAGGTGCTTGAGGAGTACAGGGGCAGCATACGGAAGAGCGATGGCAAGGTCAAGGCTTACATTACTCTAAACGATCATGCTGATGGAGATCCCCGCGGCATCCTGGCAGGGGCACCCATAGCGGTCAAGGACAACATCTGCACGAAGGGCATGAGGACAACGTGCGCGTCGAAGATGCTGGAGGGGTACGTCCCGCCGTACGACGCGGCGGTGGTGCAGAGGATCAAGGGAGCAGGCGGGCGCGTTATAGGGAAGACGAACATGGACGAGTTCGCGATGGGATCCTCGACGGAGCATAGTGCGTTCTTCCCAAGCAGGAACCCGTGGGATACGGACAGGGTTCCGGGCGGCTCGTCTGGCGGCAGCGGAGTTGCGGTGGCGGCAAGGGAGGCGGTGGCGGCGCTGGGATCTGACACCGGCGGATCGGTAAGGTGCCCTGCGAGCTTCTGCGGAGTCGTCGGTCTGAAGACTACGTACGGGCTGATGAGCAGGTATGGCCTGGTATCGTTCTCGAACAGCATAGAGCAGATCGGGCCCATGACGAGGGATGTCAGGGACTGTGCGCTCATGATGAATGCTGTGAGCGGGTACGACGAGCGGGACGGGACCTCGCTGAATGTGGATGCCGAGGATTATCTCAGCTACCTAGCAAATGACGTGAAGGGGATGAGGTTCGGGGTGCCTAGGGAGTTCCTTGGCGATGGGACGGACGATGGCGTCAGCAAGGCGGTATGGAGATGCGTGAATTCCCTCGAATCGATGGGCGCGCGGTGGGATGAGGTGAGCCTGCCATCGGTCAGGTATGCACTGCCAGCCTACTACATGATAGCGATGTCAGAGGCGAGCTCCAATCTTGCAAGGTATGATGGGATAAGGTACGGCACCAGGGAGGAGGACGAGGGGCTCGACTGGTCGTCTTCATACTCGAAGACGAGGGGGAGGGGCTTCGGGAAGGAGGTAAAACGGAGGATAATCTTAGGAACGTTCGCATTATCATCAGGGTACTACGAGGCGTACTACATCAAGGCGCAGAAGGTCCGTACGCTGATAAAGAACGAATTCGACAGGCTCTTCAAGGAGTATGATGCGTTGCTTGGACCGACCATGCCATCGCCGGCGTTCAGGCTTGGCGAGAAGGTCGACGATCCCCTGTCGATGTACATGACGGACATCGACACGGTGTCGATAAATCTGGCGGGGATCCCTGCATTGTCGCTGCCGTGCGGATTCGTGGACGGGCTTCCAGTGGGCCTGCAGATAATGGCGCCGCCGCTTTGCGAGGGGCGTATATTGACGGTGGCGAAGCGCATAGAGGAGGAGCTGCGGCTTGACCTGAGGCCGCCGCTGGCGAGGGGATAGCCATGGCGGAGAATGATGTCGTCATCGGACTGGAGATACACTGCCAGCTCACTAAGCTGAGGACCAAGCTCTTCTGCGGCTGCAGCTCGGATTACCGCGACAAGGAGCCCAATTCAAACGTCTGCGAGGTGTGCCTCGGCCATCCGGGTTCGCTGCCCAAGCCGAACAGGAAGGCGGTCGAGTTTGCGGTCATGGCTGGCCTCGCGCTCAATAGCGCCATAAGCGAGAAGACGTCATTCTACAGGAAGAATTACTTCTATGTGGATATGAGCAAGAACTTCCAGATCTCCATGTACGAAACGGCAGGAATGAAGACGATCTGTGAAGGCGGACACATGGAGATCAACGTGGGACCCCAGGCCAAGACAATTAAGATCACAAGGATCCAGCTCGAGGAGGACCCGGCAAGGCTGGTCCATATAGGACCCATCGACCTCTCGCCTTACACGCTTGTTGATTACAACAGAGCGGGCATGGCCTTGCTCGAGATAGTGACGGAGCCGGACATGTCTTCCCCAAGGGAGGCGAGGCTCTTCCTGCAGAAGCTGAGGTCGATAATGGAGCACATAGGGGCATACGACGGCGGGCTTGAGGGGGCGATGCGTTGCGACGCCAACATATCGATAAGGGGGAGCGAGCGCGTCGAGATCAAGAACATATCCTCTTTCAAGGAGGTGGAGAAGGCGCTCAACTTCGAGATCTCCAGGCAGCGCAGCGTGATACAGAAGGGAGGGAGGATAACGAGGGAGACGAGGCATTGGGACGAGATCAGGAAGGTAACCATATCGCTCAGGGAGAAAGAGGAGGAGCACGACTACCGATACTTCCCCGAGCCGGACATCGCGCCGCTGATACTGAGGCAGGAGTTCGTGGAGCGCATCAGAAGGCAGATGCCGGAGCTGCCCGACGCCAGGGCGGAGCGGTTCATCAAGGACTACGCCATACCCAAATACGACGCACAGGTCCTGACGGCGGATAAGAGGCTCGCCGACTTCTACGAGGAGAGCGTCAGGCTGTATGGGGATGCCAAGACGGTAAGCAACTGGCTGATGGGCGACGTGCTCGGAGAGCTGCACAGCAAGGGGCTCGAGCTGGACGAGGCGAAGATCACCCCTTCAACCTTCGTCAACATGCTGAACATGATAAAGGGGAATGAGATCAGCGGGAAGATAGGCAAGATCATATTGCCCGAACTCATCACGAGCGGCAAGAGCGCGCTGCAGATAGTCGATGAGCGCGGGATGCGGAAGGTATCGGACAGGGGAGTGCTCGGCGGCATAGCGGAGGAGGTCTTCAGCGAGAATGCGAAGGCGGTCGGTGATGCGATGCAGGACGACAATGCGGTCCATTACCTGATCGGCCAGCTGATGAAGAAGACGAACGGCAAAGGGGATCCCAAGATCGTAAACGAGGTAGTCTGGGATAGGGTAAGAAAGCTGAGGGGCGGGACCGCGGGGTAGCGGTCCTCGGATTAGCGCCCGTGCTCGCCCTTACCTATTGCAAATCCCGCATCGAATGCCTTGAGGTTCTGCTCCAGCGAGCGGGGGATGTTCCCCTTTATTGATTCGACCAGAATCTTGCTGTCGAATGGAAGCAGACCGGACCCCGCAAGAACGCCCAGCATGACGATGTTGGCGGCGATGGGTATGCCAATATCCTCGGCGATCTTTGAAGCGTCAAGGGTGATGGTCTTCGATGCCGCCTTCCTAATGGTCTGCAGCAACGCGTCCATATCGGGGTATGGCGCCTTGCCGATGTTGACCTCGACTGGAGGGACAGGCCGCATGCTGATGATCGCCGTACCACCAGGCCTGAGGAACTGCGCTACCCCCCGAAGCGCCTCCATTGGCTCGAGCCCCACGACAACGTCCGCGCCGTGGCTGCTGACCATGCTCCCATATATCTCGCTCCCGATCCGCACGTGGCTGAGCACGGGGCCGCCCCTCTGCGCTATGCCGAAGACGTCAGAGATTCTCGCCCTGAGCCCCGCCTTCACGGCCGCGGCTCCGAGGATCTGCGCCGACCTTACGTTCCCCTGACCCCCGATGCCGGATATGATTATGTTGACCTGCCCCGCCCCATCATTCTCAATGCTCATTGCGAGTCGCCTCCTAGGATCGCGATGGCGCCATTAGGGCAGACCGCCGCGCAGACCCCGCAGCCCATACATGATGCGGCATCGATGTAGGCCTTCTTGCGCTCCCGGTCGAACCCGATCGCAGGGCACCCGAAAGCTGCCACGCAGGTCCTGCAGCCGATACACTTGGATTCATCCACCAGGTAAGGCCGAATGTGGATGTGCTTCCGCCTCGCCTGCTTCAGGTATTCCTGGCTGCAGACGCGCTTGAAGATGACGACGGCAGGGCCGTTGAACCGCAAGGCATCCTCCATTGCATTTACGCAGGCGCCCAGGTCGTAGGAGTCTGCCGTCCTCACGAAGTCAATCCCGCAGGCCTTGCAGATGGCTTCGATCGACAGCTTCTTGGTCGGTTTCATCGTTGCGGTCTCGCCGCATCCCGGATGCGGCTGATAGCCGGTCATTGCGGTCACCTCGTTGTCGAGGACCATGACCTTGATGTTGGCCTGGTTGAATGTTGCGTTGATCACGGCGGGTAGGCCAGCATGGAAGAAGGTCGAGTCGCCTATAGTAGCAATAACTGGGTCCGGTATCCCGGACTTCGCGACGCCGTTGGCAATGCCGACACTGCCCCCCATGCAGAAGACATCCTGCATGAATTTCAGAGGCGGATACATGCCCAGGGTATAGCAGCCGATGTCGCCTATCGCGATATACCTTGCGTTTGCAACGCTCCTGGTCGCCTTCTTGGCGGCGTAGAATGCCGCCCTGTGCGGACATCCGGCGCACATGGTGAGCGTCCTCGGCGTGAGCAGCCTAGCGGCATCTGCCATAACCTCAGACTTGATCCGGGGCACTTCCTCAGCGGGGATCCCCAAGAGGTTCGAGACCGCAAGGTCAACCAGCTCATAGTTGAGCTCCCCCTCCCGCGGCAGCGAGCGGTCCTCCTTTCCGTGCACCCTCAACGAGGGCTTGAGGTCCTTTGCCAGACAGGCAATGCTGCGCTCAATGTACGGCTCGCCCTCCTCCACGACGAGCACCTCATCGCAACCCTTAACGAACTCTGAGACTGCGCCCTTCGGGAACGGCAGCGTGAGGCCGAGCTTCAATATGCCGATCGTGCCCCTGAGTTTGCGCTTGTTCAGGTAGTCGAAGACGTAATTGGCAGGCGCAGAGGCGGTGATTATGCCGAGGCGCCCAGGGCTCCCAGGATCGGGATTCTCAACCTTGAAGAGCCCCCTCCTCGCGGCGGCATCCTCCACACGCAGAAGCTTGGAGTGCAGCACGGAGTGCATAACGGGGATGATTTTTGGGCCCACTATGCCATCGCCCAGAACGAAATCGCTGTAATAGGTATCCTCAAATTTTGGAGTTGCGGGCTTGCGCTGGATGCCCCCCATGACGCAGTCACCCCTTGAGTGGCATATGCGCGTCACGAGCCGGTACATGACCGGAAGCTTAATCTCCTCCGAAATTTCCAATGCCAGCCTTACGAAGTCCTTTGCCTCTTGGATGTCTGACGGTTCGACAACAGGGATCTCGGCAAGCTGAGCGAGATAGCGGCTGTCCTGCTCGTTTGAGGAGCTGTGGCCTGATGGATCGTCGGCGGAGATCACCAGCAGGCCCGCCCTGAAGCCATGGTATGTGGCGTGCATCAGGGGGTCGACTATCCAATTTGCACCGATGTGCTTCATTGAGGCGGTGCTTCTCTTTCCGCACAGAGCGCCCCCGATTGCGACCTCGAATGCCACCATCTCGTTGGTCGACCACTGCACGTGCATCCCCACTTCGTCTGCTACAAGGGCGAGAGTGTCCACGATCTCCGAGGCGGGTGTGCCAGGGTATGAGGCGGCGATCTCGACATTTGCCTCCACTATGCCCCGGGCGACAGCCTCGTTCCCCAATAGGAGAAGCCGTGAACCGGGCGGCTTTGAGGAGATTGGATGAGACATATTGACACCAAATCGAAGAAGAGAAATGCACATATCGATATTAAAGTTTGCTGGACGGTTCAGACCAGACTGTCCTGCGGGCTGTGAAAGTGTTTTATTGGGGCTTGGCATATCATTTAGTCGATGGTTAAAATGGCTCAGGAGATAATAGCGAGGGGGAGGCAGAGGGGGTGGCTGCTCGAGCCCGAGGCCAAGGAGCTGTGCAAGGCCTATGGCCTGCCGGTAGGCGAGTGGAGGGTGGCAAAGAGCGAGGCTGATGCGCTGAGCCACTCCGCAGAGCTCGGATTCCCCCTAGCAATGAAGATAGTATCGCCGGACATAGTCCACAAGTCGGACGTCGGCGGCGTTATCCTGGGCATTGATAGTCCAGAGAAGGTCAGGGATGCCTTCGGGAGAATGAGGGCGGTAGCCGAGAGGACAGGAAGCAGGTTCGAAGGGACCCTGATGGAGAGGATGGCCAAGCCGGGCGTTGAGACCATAATTGGCGCCAAGAGGGACCCGCAGTTCGGACCGGTCATCATGTTTGGCGTCGGGGGCATCTTCGTCGAGATCTTCAAGGATGTTGCTTTCAGGGTCGCGCCAATCGATAGGGCAGACGCGATGGAGATGATCAATGAGCTCAAGGCCCTCCCCCTGCTCAAGGGGGCCAGGGGGCGCAAGCCGGTGGACCTTGAGAGCCTGGCGGATTCATTGATCAGGGCGGCCAAGCTGATGATTGAGAATTCGGAGGTCTCAGAGATCGACCTCAACCCCACAATGGGATACGAAGACGGATGCAAGGTCGTTGATGCGCGCATAATACTTAGAAGGGGTTAGGGTTGGCAGGAGCCGTCGATGTTCTTGCAGTGGGAAACATCAACATCGACCTCGCATTTTATGTTGATCGGGCACCGGCACATGATTCCGAGGCTTTTGCCCACAGGTTCTCGAAGTTTCATGGCGGGTCAGCAGCGAACTTCGCGGTCGGCGCGGCGAGGCTCGGTTTGAGGAGCGGCATCCTTGCCTGTGTCGGCAACGACACGGATGGGGACGAGGCAGTCGATACGCTGCGGGGCGAGGGCGTTATAACAGAGTTCATAAGAAGGGTCGAGGGCGCCGGAACGGGCACGGTCTGTGTCATCGTCGAGGGGGACGGCAGCAGGAGGATGCTAGCTTACAGGGGGGCCAATGCCTCGCTGGAAGGGATCGCGGCGGAGGGGGCAGAGGCGGCGGCCCCGGGGATCGTCCAGCTATGCAATGCAGGCACGGACGCACTGAGGAGCATAATGAAGCGCAGGGGCAGCTGGAGGGTAAGCGTTGACCCCGGAGGTGCTGTCGTGGACCTGGAGGGGGGGGATTTGGAGGGGGCGGGCATCGTCTTGTTGAACGAGGGCGAGTGTGAGACCCTGACCGGCGAGGGCTGGAGGGAGGGGGCCAGAGCGCTCTCCAAGAGCGCGGGCATCGTGGTAGTCAAGAGGGGGGCGCAGGGGGCGCATCTGCTGTCTGCAGGGAGGGAGTTCACGCTTCCTGCATACAGGGTGGATGTCCAGGACACGACGGGCGCAGGGGACGCGTTCGATGCCGGATTCATAGCGGCCTGCAGCAAGGGATTGGCAGATGTGGAGTGCCTCAGATGGGGGCTTGCTGCGGCGGCGCTGAAGATACAGAGCAGGGGAGCCAGGAACGGCCTTGCGACAGAAACGAAGTTGAGAGATTTCTTAAGGCGCCACGGCTGAGCGCGATTCGGCAGGAAGATGTCGGTGAAAAAGAGCTTGAAGTAAAATTGAAAATGGAAAATAAAAAAAAGAAAAAGGGGAAATTGCGGCTTAAGCCGCAACCTTGCCGCGTATCGAGACGACTGCGATTACCCCTGCTATTGCCGCTATTAGGGCAAGAATCAAGGTAATCCAGACAGGAGTCATGTCGAGAGGCAAGAAGCTCTTGGTCTGGTCAGTCGTGGTCTTGACAGAATCCAGCGTTGTCTTGACCGTTCCGAGCTGCGTCTCGACGGTCGCAACGTCGCCTGCTATCGAGGACACTGTGCCGTTGACTGAGCCGAGGCTGGTCTTCACTGTTGCAAGGTCTCCGCTTATTATGTCGACCTTCGCGTTGATCGTCTGGACATTTGTCTGTATTGTGCCCAGCGTAGTCTGGATTGTCACGAGTGTGTCATTGAATGAGACAAGCTTTGCATTGAGCTCATCTATTGAGAGCTGCAGCGTCTCAACGCCGGTCTGGATTGTGACCATGGAGTCGTCGATTGAGAGCAGCATCCCGAAGATCGGGTCGCCGACTGTGGATACGGTGAAGCAGTCGTATGCAACCGGCTGATAGTTGCCTATCGTCGAGTTAGGCAGAGCATAGATTGAAACGGAGTGGGTGCCTGGCCTGAAGCCTGCGGAGACAAGACCGAGCTGGATGTCGCCCACGATGTCGCAGTAGATTGTCGGCGGATTGAATTGCTGGTTGTCAACGTCGACATAGTAGGTGTTGAACGGAACGAAGCCGCATCCATAGACGTTGAAGATAGTGCAGTCGTTGTCGATAACATCTGGCTCAATCCAGATGCTCGGCAGCATGGTGAAGTATGCAGGCGCAACCACGTCAGACAGGTATGGGAACACAACGCCAGACAGGCTTGGACCGTAGTAGACGTCGGTCGCTACTATTGGGTGTATCCCTCCATACATGTGTCCGATGTCATAACTGACGGTTACATTGAACTTGCCGTCAGTGCCGGTCGTGCCGTTGACTATGTTGTACCAGAAGTCGAGCGAGTACTCAACGCTGAACCAGTAGATGTAGATGTTCTCTTCTGCAGGGAAGCCGTATGCTAGGAACTGGATTTCAGTGCCGCACGATCCGCTCGATGGTGTGACCTCCAGTGTCGGCAGCACATAGATCTCGAAGCAGTAGACTATCCCATTGTTTATCGCGCAGACTGTATGGTAGCCGCTCGAGAGTTCCGGAACGAGCATCGAGGCGTTGAATGTTCCAGTCAACGGAAGCACCGTCGCCGAGCCCATGGTAATGCCGTCTACCACAAAGGTCACGACATCGCAGGGGCTGAAGTATGCGCCCTCCACGATCAGGTTACCATGGACGTAGACGTAGACTGGCAGGTCGGTGTTGTTGCCATAGTATCCATATAGTGAAGGAAGTACGCCCTGGAAGTACGTGAAGAACCTGCTGATCTCAAGATAAGTGATCGCCGGACCGACAGGGTCGCCCGTCGCGTTGTATGTGGCCTGTATGTAGATCATGTCAAGCGGGATTGTGTTATTGTCGTTGCCGAGGTCGGCGATGTTCCAGGTGTAGGTGAACTGGCCGTTCTCGTCAGTCGTTACCTGGGCGAATTGGCCAGCGATCGCTACCGGCTGGAGGTAAGTGAGGTTGATGACTGCATTCGGCAGGAGGGCAGTTCCGCTGAGCACAACCAGCTGGCAGCCTGGCCCCATCGTTGGGACGAATGCGATGAATGGCAGAACGATGACGCGCTGTATGCTGACAGCAACGAGTGTGTTGGAACCGTCCCAGATCTTAACGTACTTGTAGTCAGGGGTGATGTCGAACGGGATAGGGCCGGTCAGCACCTTGGCAGTGATCGAAGCGCCACCCTGGTAGACATCGAAGAAGCTGCCGGTTCCAAGGGTGAATGTCGCATTGCCGCCAAGCAGCCGCGCATTTGCCTTCACAACGTTCTGTCCGTACGGCAGGTCAAGCATCGATGTGCTGAAGCTTGAAGCGTACAGAATATCGTCAGAAGTAACGTTGGAGTAGCCGTTCTTGCTCATATAGAGGTCGAACTGGGCGCCTGAGAAGTCAACGAGGTTTGTGCCGTTGTAGTTGAAGATTATTGTAAAGCGCGCATCCAAGCCACTCATGTCGTTATCGTCGACGAGGTCAACGATTGTCTGTCCCGCTTTGACCGAGACGTCCGAGACCCCAATATAGAGGTTGTTCGAATCGTCGATCGCGCCTAGATATGGCGCGCCGGTCGAGGCGTTGACAGGGACCGCGAAAGTTAGCATTGGAAGAGCGAGTAATGCCACTATCAAAAGTGCATAACTTTTTCTTGCATCCATTTTTTTCCACCTAAGTCCACTGCATGTGTTTTAGCATCTGTAATGATGCATATATATAGATGATGTAGACTGTAGCAAATATATACC
>MAGS01000031.1:0-4718 GCA_001717005.1 Candidatus Methanomethylicus mesodigestus
GAATTACGTGGATCTGCTCGCGGGCATGGTCGACCTCCCGCTGCTTATAGGCGGGCTCAACGAGGAGTCACGGGTGGCTGGTTACGCGAGAGCGAAGCGCCTGGGGATCGCTGGCAGGTGCGGAGCCAACTCGATCTCGACGCTGACGTCCGGCCCGGAGCTGGCGGCAATCAAGGAGGCGGGCATCAGGTTCGCCGTGCTGCAGACGCTGGACCCATCGGCGGTCTACCCGGAGGACAAGCTCAGGCTGCTGGAGGAGAGCCTACTCGTCAAGTGCAGTGAGGCTGCCATCGAGGCGGCGGCAGTCGATGTGGGGATAATAGACTTCACGAGCGCGTATCTGGCGGTGGAGTCGATAAAGCTGATAAAGTCGAGGCTCGGGCTGCCGGCCGGCTGCGCCCCGTCAAACGCTGCTTACCAGCCGCTGGTCAGCAGGAAGATGACCAGGAGGAGCGCCAGGTCGGTCAACGTGGCGCTGAACACGATGCTCCAGATGGGTGGCGCGGACATCATCTTCTACGGCCCGCTCAGGGCTTCGGCCTACCTCTTCGAGGCTGCGGCAGTGGTCGAGGGGATAAAGGCATACGGCAAGAGGCTCGCAGGAGACAAGGCGGTCGACAGGACGGGCCCGCTCTTCACGTTCCTGCCCAAGCTGCAGTAGGGCGACCGCAACCAAAAATTAATAGATTAGCTCAGACTATACGCAAACGGGGTAATTTGGATGCGCCTTTCCTGCATAATGATCCACTGCAAGCCGGGCACGCACGGCGATGTCGTCAAGGAGATCAAGAAGATGTATGGAATCAAGAGGGTCTTCGAGGTGCTGGGTGCCTTTGACGTGGTTGCGGAGTACGAGTTCTCGAGCCTGGAGAAGCTCGGCATGGCGGTCTACAACATAGCGAAGCTCCCGGGCGTGATTGCGTCCGAGACGCTCATAGAGACGATCCTGTAAGGGGAGTTTTGGCACATGGTCCAGATTTGCATGCTGATAAATGCCGAGAAGGTTTCTGTCTTCGAGGTCGTGAAGCAGCTTGAGAAGCTGCCCGAGATAGCCGAGGCGTTCCCGACCTTCGGGAGGTACGACGTCGTCGCTTTTGCGAACGTCGAGAAGAGGGAGGATGCAGGCCTCCTCGCCAAGAAGGTGAGCGCGCTGCAGGGCGTACTCAAGACAGAGTCGATGGTCGAGGTCTGAAGGGCGCGGTACGGTTCCAGGCGATAGCCGACCGCAGGTTAAAAAAAGAGGGAGAATTACGCCTTCTTATCCTCCTGCCTTCGCGATCGTCCCCCTAGCCTTCTTTCCGAAGGCATTTCCTCGCTTTTCATTAGCCTTTTCATTATTTACCGGCATCGAGCATCTCCCAAAAACATCGATTAGCGGCTTAATTGAGCGTTTGTTGACGGCGCAAGAGGCTACCAGAGGGCGTGCCAGAGTAGAAATTGCTCGTAAAGCAGCTGCAGATAGCTGAAGAGGGGTATCGGCGGGTACCGGCTAGGGGGCACGACCTCCCCCTGATGGCTGAATGCGAACACCATGGGGGCAGGGACGGACTCCCCCAGGTACGACTCTACCACGCCGGACGCCGCGGCGCTGCTGGAGGTTGACCAGAAGGAGGGTGACGGGTTGGCAGAGATCAGTCCGCCGATCAGCAGGTCGAGGCTGACCTCGGTCGAGTTTGACAGGCCGTATATGGAGGCGAATGCGGCGATGTACGACAGGGACTCCTCGGCCATGGCACGCGAGGATCCCGGCCTGAATGCCAGCCAGTCGGTCATGTAGCCGTCGTAGAAGTGCCCCCAGACCGGGGCCAAGAAGTAGGATTCGTGCGCGTGGCGGTCCTGCTGGAGGTGGAGGAACTGCCCGAATGCTATGAGCCCTGCATCCGAACCGGCCGGTGACTGCGGGGCTGCCCTGGCGAGCGCGCGGTCCCACAGGCACCCTTCACGCAGGTCGTTAAGAGGCGGGACGGAGAGCCCGTGCCAGAGCGGGTTGTTTAAGAGGTATAGGAATCCGGTGTCCGTGCCACCGCCGTCGACCGAGAGGTCTGCACTCGCGATTATGCGCGACTGCTCAGCCGAGAAGCCGCATGACCGGCACAGGCAGTATGTTAGATAATAATGGGTATCGGCGCTGAATGCCTGCACGGCCGGGACCTGCACGGACGCAAGGAGCGTCAGGGCTAGGAGGGCGGATGCTGCCACGGCTGTGATGCCTCGCCTCCCCAATCGATCCCTTCCCAGTAGAGTAGACGGTTAGAATTGGGGCCGGTCGGCTTATAAACAGTGCCAGCGCCGGGGCGGCATTTTTTTGCCCGATACGTGCGCGGCCGTGAAAAGGGATGGGGATGCTGGAACAGCCTTAAAAGGATGCAGATTGTACCGAATCATTAACATCATTGATGCGATCGGAGGGGGCTCGGCGTGTTCGACGATTACCGGGGCATACCCAAGGAGGCGATGTTTCTTGTCTATGCCACGCTGCTGCCGTCGCTGGCATTCGGGATGTTCTACACGGATGTCAGCTACTTCCTCAGCAGCGTCCAGGGAATAGACATGGTGTATGTGGGCGTACTGATAATGGTGATGGGGCTCTCGTCGGTCGCGTTCAGCATACCCCTCGGCATCGTATCAGACAGGTACGGCAGGAGGAAGATGCTGATCCTTGGGAATGTTGCCGAGAGCCTGATCATCGCCTTCTTCGCGCTCACCAAGGATCCGGTCCTCCTGATGGGCATCGCCGTGCTTGCCGGGCTCGGCGAGGGCGGTTTTGCAGCATCGAGCAGCGCGCTTCTGGCGGACAAGGCGGGGGACGTCAAGCGGACGGCGGCGTTCTCGCTCTTCGGCTTCGTAAGCTCGGTCGCCTTCGGCCTTGGCGGCTTCGCGATCCCAGCCGTATCGGTCTTCGAGCACATCGGGTTCAGCAACCAAGATGCGCACATTGTGCTCTACATAATCCTAGCAGCGTTGAGCCTAGCGTCCACGGTCTTCATATTGATGGTGAAAGAGGCGAGACCGGAGCGCAAGGAGGAGGGCGGGATCAAGGCGTACCTGCCGAAGAAGTCGATGGGGGTCCTCAAGAAGTACACGCTCACAGGGTTCATTATAGCCTTCGGCGCGGGGCTCTTCGTGCCCATCATGACGAAATGGTTTGATTATGCCTACGGTATCCCGGACGTGGTCAGCGGTCCCGTACTGGGGGTCTCGAACATACTTATCGGGGTCACCACCCTCGCGGCGCCCCTGCTTGCAAGGAGGCTTGGAATAATCAAGGCGATAGTGACGACACAGGCATTCTCGACCATATTCATGCTTGCCACGCCATTGGCATCGAACTTCTACATCGCCAGCGGGGCATACACGGTGAGGACGTTCCTGATGAATATGGCGATGCCGCTCGAGCAGTCCATGCTGATGGGCATCGTAGCAAAGGACGAGAGGGGTGCGGCGTCCGGCATCAGTTCCGCCCTGTGGAGGCTGCCCAACGCGGCCAGCACGGGAATAGGAGGGTGGCTGATGGCAATCGGGCTGCTGGCGATGCCGTTCTACCTGGCGACGGCGCTCTATGCGGTCTCGATACTCCTGTTCTGGACGTTCTTCCGGCGGATTCGCCTGCCGGAGGAGACTGTATACGAAAGCGGGTCATGAAAAAGGAGTTACTGCACGGCGCATGTTGGCCGTGCTGCTCGCGCTCCGCGACCGGCAGTGTCGTCGCCTACTTGATTACTATCACGTCGCAGTCGCTGTTCTTGGCGACGTACTCGGCGACGCTGCCTAGGAGAGTCCTCTTAAGGCCGGTCAAGCCCCTTGCGCCGACTACGATGACCGACTTCTCAAGCTTCTCCGCCTCGGCTATCAGCGCGCCTCCCGGCGTAGACCATGAGGCGAGCACCTTGCTCGACACGTCCTGCCAGCCCTCGCGCCTGCAGAAGTCGGCGTACTTCTTCACCATCTGCTCGAGGGTTGCTGCGACCTCTTCCGGCACCTGCGGCGCATACGGGGGGAGGAAGCCGAGCATTGTGGGGTTCGTGTAAACAGCGGTGATTTGTATATGGGCGTTGATCCCCTTTGCGAGGTCGATTGCGGCCTTCAGCGCGTTCTCGGACTGCTCCGAGCCGTCAATTCCGACAACTATGTTCTTCCAACTCAATAGATCACCTCCTCAAACGGGTGTGCTTCTGGCAGTGCACATCGTTACATTGCGATCTCCCGCATTGCGGTCTTGACCAGCTCGTTGCCACGCTTCTTCTTGCCACCGCCGAACATTGGCGAAGAGAGCTCTGGCGTGCCATATGCGGCCACGATCTGCTTCACGACCTCCTTGAGCTGGCCCTCGTTATGGTGCGAGAGCTTGATGATGACCTGCGGGAATCCCGACGAGACCTTATCCTTTATCTCGACGGATGCGCCGTGCGACTTGCTCAGCTGATGGACAAGGTCGGGGTTAAAGTCAACCTTCTTCAATCTCTTAAGATCGTTCTTGTAATACTGCATCTCAACCTCAATCTCCTCCATCGTCTCACCTCCTTCAAACCTATCGTCATCTGGGAAGGCTACACGGACAGAAAGGAGAATGCCGCGGCATCAATGAGGCAAGCGCTATCCGCTTGCGGCACTGGAAAAGGCGAATTGTCAAAGACATGCAGAATACGTCTCAAATTCTGCATTTCCAATCGCAATTTGCTTTCCCATTTGTAGTAATATGACAAAATAATATAAAAATA
>MAGS01000031.1:5373-22896 GCA_001717005.1 Candidatus Methanomethylicus mesodigestus
GTTCTGATGGTCCACAGCGGTGGCGGGAAACCCCGACCGCGCTCAGGCACAGGTAGGACTGCCGGCCGATAGGGCGCCCTGCCTTGGAATCGGGCCGTTCCCGAGCGTTCCGCAGCGTCCCTAAAATCCCGATTGTGACAGCTCTAGGATCGGTGAAAGAAATGAAACCAGTGGTTAAGGGATTGGCAATCGCGGTCCTGCTGATGGCAGTGGCGGCGGTTTCCATAAATGCGGTGGCTGCTGCGACGCAGAGCCAGATCCAGGCGCAGACCGGAGATTGCGATGGCGACAGGCTGATGACCCATAGCAGGTTAAGGCTGATGGACAACAGCACGTGCGGTTGCCCCAACGACTGCGATAGTGACCATCTCAGGCTGATGGCGCAGAACTGCACCGACGCAGGCGGATCGGGCATAATGCAGAGGGACCGCGACAAGACTTGCATCCTGCCTTAATCGGGCAGCATGCAGGCGCTTACCGAGGCAGATACTGAGGGGCAGGAGTACCCCCCTTTCTTTTTTCCTATTTTTCGGATTACCTCATTTTCCTATTTTCTCGAGCCTTGCGACTCAAATGCGGCAAGCGGCCCCTATACCAGGAGCAGTCGAACGTTGCTCGATACGGCATCGTTTGCAGGCGGCAGGGTGCAGACGTCGAATAAAGTAATTAAAGCGCAATTGGATTGTTATATGAAACGGGCGTTGCAGAGCGTTCCGCAGCGTCCCTAAAATCCCCTTGTGATGATGTAACCGCAGGTGAATGTAGATGGACATGAAGAAGATCTTCGCCGCGGCACTGATCGTGCTTACTTTATCGGCAGCCGCTGCTTCAGGGATTGGGATCCTTGCGGTGAGCGACGAGGCCGGCAAGGCGGATTACATGGTTCAGACTACAGCCCTAGCGATGGCTGAGGCCGAGGGGGCGATCGCCCGGCTCAGGGAAGCGAATATCACGCTCCCCGAAGGCCTAAATTTGACGTATGAGCAGGCGCTCAATATGTCGGATCTGGCGGTCCAGTACGAGACTCAGGAGAACTACCAGCTGTGCTGCGAATATGCGATGCAGTCGCAGCGTATGTTCATGGAGATAGTCAATTATTCAGCCCAGATTGTCGCGGGAGGCGGCACGCAGAACATGCAGAGGGCCATAGAGGCGCTGATGCTCAGGTCTGAGGTCGGGCGCGCTTACCTGCTCATCGCCACAATGGGCAACGCGAGCATGAATGCGGCGACCTATGGGATCAACACATCTGGCGTCAACGGGTGCCTCGAGATGGCCAGGCTGAAGCTTGGCAATGCCTCCCTTGCGCTGGACAACGGCGACCTGGCAGGCGCTAACCAGACGTTGGCCGAGGCGAATTCGCTGATCCAGACGGCAGGTCAAGAGTTTGGAGCGGTCTCTTCGGAGTCCGATGCGCTCAGGGCGCGGCAGTACCTGATGAATGGCCTCGGCGCCGTCAACATGTATATGGAGAGGGTGATGGCGTGGGCGGGCTTGCCGGAAGGGGACAGAACGCAGGCGATGGAGATGCTCAACTATGCGCTGTGCCAGCTGCAGCTCGCAAATGCGAGCCTCGATCAGGGCAACCTCACGCTCGCGCTGCAGCAGCTCGAACAGTTCAGGCTCAGGGCGGGCGAGGCATGCGGAGTGATGGCCGGAGGGGACCCGCTGCGCGCGGAGCTGGAGCTCGGCGTGATGAGTCTGCAACTTCAGGCGGAGGGCTTGAACAGGAGGGTCCAGGCCATGAAAGGCCAGGGCTACAACGTGTCGGCGCAGGAGCAGGCGATGGAGCAGATGTGCCAGGAGCTCCAAGGGATAGATTTTGCAAATGCCAGCGCCGGTGAGCTGCAGCTCGCCCAGATCCGTGCGCACATCTGCGCGATGGACGGCGAGATAGCGAGCATTGAGGAGCAGCATAGGAACCAGGAGCAGGCGAGGGTGATGGCGGGCATACTGGAGATGCAGGGCAGGGTCGCCGGGCTCGGGGAAAGGGCAATGCAGATGAAAGGCAACGGCTCGGACACAGGCAATGTAGAGGGCATGCTCAATCAGGCAAACGGCATGCTGGCTGAGGCCAACCAGCAGCTCCAGAATGGGAACGTGTTGGGTGCCGACGCCCTCCTGAACCAAGCGGGGCAGGCGGCGGATCAGGCTGAGTCCGAGATGAACCAGATGGGCGGAGGAGGCCAAGGGCAAGGGCAGGATCAGGATCAGGGGAGCCTAGGAGGAGGCCCGCAAGGCAACGGGGCGAACTGATGGCCGGAATGGCGGACTGCAATGGAGATGCATAGCATGGACATCGGCGGACTTTGCGGCAGGGGCTTCGGGGAGGCGGCGAGGGCGATGGTAGCCGTGGCATTAGCGGCGGCGTTGCTACTCGCCGCCATCTCTGGAGGCGGCGCCTCTGCGACCACCCAGCAATACGCCATACAGGCTGCAATCATGACGGTCTATGAGGACGGCGCGGTCACCGCAGACTTTTACATCGCAGTGGATCCGATCAGTCCGACCGCCAACTTCAGCCTGCCCGGCACAACCTATCTCGACGTTACGGCAATTGGGGGCTCCGGCCTGCCCCTCGGGTACCAGAACTATCAGGGGATGGTCGTGGTCAACACGCTCGGCGAGTCGTCGCTGAGGCTGGGGTACACGACCCATGACCTGACATCGAAAACAGGCAGCTACTGGAGCCTGAACTTCACATCCCCCTCGGCGGTGAGGCTGTCGTTCCCATACGGCGCATCGGTCATCAGTGTCAACAGGGTGCCGGACGCGATCGAGGGCACGGGAGGGAGTGCGGTAATTCTGATGCCGGAGGGCGAGGTGTCAGTATCGTACATCCTGAGCGTCGTGGGGACTGCGGACTATGCGATCGTGGCCATCGCCGACGCAGAGGGGACCATAGCTAGCCTCAACGCGGCGGGCATCGCCACCCCGGCTGCGGCCGCGCTGCTGGGCCAGGCGGGGGCGGCATTCGATCTGGGGAACTATGCCAGCGCGGAGGAGCTCGCGGAGCAGGCTAAGGGCGCGGCGGTCGAGGCGAATGAAACAGCCTACCATGCGAGCGTGATGCAGGCGGGGGCGGGCGCCGCCATATCGGAGGCGGAGGCAGAGGGGAGGACTGGCGGGCTGGATGCGGCGAGGTCGCTCCTATCTGAGGCGGGGCAGGCTTACGCCTCCGGCGACTATGCATCGGCGCTCAGCCTGGCGTCCCAAGCGAAGGCGGCCGCTGAGGCGGCGTCGGGCGTGGCCGGGTCGATCCTCCCATACGCAGCGATCGGCGCCATTGCCGCTGCCGGGGCAGGCGGCGTGTTTGCGCTGACCAGGAGGAAGAGGGGCGGAGGCGCGGATGCGGCCAAGCCCTACGCAAGGGAGAGGCGCGAGGTGGATGTCGAGAAGATCGCATCGGAGGACAGGCTCAGGGACGAGGACATCGACGTCGTGAGGTCCCTCGCCGAGAGCGGAGGGGAAGCCCTTGAGTCTGAGATCAGGGGCAGGCTCAACCTCCCAAAGACGACGCTGTGGCGCGCGGCCAAGCGGCTGGAGAGGGAAGGCTACATCAAGATTGAGACGGTGGCGGGCCAGAACAGGCTGAGCGTGAGGAGGGAGTACTGCAAGGGCAGCGCGGGGCAGGCATGAACCTTCCGAGGGCGGCTAGGTCGCACTAGGGTCGGCAGGCAGCGGCCGGGTGGCCCGCACCTGCCGCCTTATGTCCATCATGAAGCGCCTCTTCAGGGAGGCGTTGAGCTGCTTCGAGTGCCTCGGCGGGAGGAGCTCGTATGCCCGCTCCTCGTCGATTGCGATGATCCCGAAGCCGAATTTGTTTATCGCCCGCCTGTACTCCCCGATTACGAAGGAGGCGTACCTCATGGGGAAGCCCAGGTAGACGTAGTCCGAGTGCCTGAGCCGCTTCATCGCCTGCTGCAAGGCCTTGCGGAAGCACCTCAGCTTTACCTCGACGGAGAGGACCTGCCCGTCTCGCACCCCCACGACGTCTATCTCGTAGGGCTTGCGGCAGTGGTAGATGACCTCCGTCGAGACCTTGAAGCCGTTGCACGAGAGGTAGTCGGCGACGAGGGGGTAGAGTATGTGTTCGTCAGACGCCTCCATCGCGGCGGATAATGCCATCAGGGGTTGGGTTGCCAAGTCAGATCACGCTTTTCGTGACGGGGAAGGTTGCGGCACTTTGCTCCGGCACGGGCGAGGGCGAGGGCAAGGGCGAGCGCGATGAGGGGATCGCGAGAATTCCTAAGGGGTAAAGCATATGCAGACAATATACTTTTTGCCCTCGGTAATTACTTCTCCATCGAAGGTATATATAAAAGCTTGCATAATGCCCGATGCACGGAGGCGCAGATGGCGATCTGCGATAACGATGGCGGCGGCGCATTGCGCCTACTTCAAGACGAGCCTGAGACCATACTTTTCAAGATGCCTGAAGGCATCATCCTTGGTCAGGATCGGCTCGCCTTCGGCGAGAGCGGACGCTGCGATTATAAGATCGGCATCGGGGAGCAGGCACCCATCCTCCTTTGAGGAGTCGTATAGCCTGCAGTAATCCAGCATCACGTTGTTAGTTATCCCTACGACAGAGTATGCCTCCTCAAGCAATGCCTTTGCTGCGGCCCGTTTCTCTTCGGGGATGCCCCTCAGGACCTCGACGACGGTCAGGGCCGAGACTTTGCCCGGTTCATAACAGGTGCTGCCTCTCAAGGCATCGATTACTATGGAGGTGTCGAGCATGGATCAAACGCCCTTCTCCGCTCCTCTCAGCTTGAAGCCCCTGCGGAAGCGTTTGGACGAATGCCCTATGTTGGACAGGTCCTCCTCTGACAGCATCCTTCGCAGGGCGTCGTGGGATCGCTCCCTGCGCAGCTTGAGGCATTCATCGTAGATCGAGAGCAGGAATTCGCCCCATTCCATGTTGCCCTTTGCCGCTTGCAGAGTCTCCTTAGCACTGGCAGGCACGATATCGTTGAATACTTCTCTTCACGGGCGGGCATGCCATCCCCTTCTAACAGTGGCATAATTTCATCACTACATAATTATAGTGCTAAAAAAGCCAATTGGCGATGCGGCATCAATGCGGCGCAAGCTCATGCAACTTCTCGATATTCCCCCGGTCGTCGCGCCTCTCGTCTATGGGGGTCTCCATTATGAGGGGCAGGGCGTGGATGCGCTGGTCCGCGAGTATGTCCCGGAAGCCGTCCTCCCCGATCATGCCCAGGCCTATGTGGTAGTGCCTGTCGAGGTGCGAGCCGAGGCCTCCTATCGCGTCGTTCATGTGCATGACCTTGAGCCGCTCTATCCCCACGACCGAGTCCAGCTCATCGAGGACCTCGCCGAACTTCGTCTTGACGTCGTAGCCGGCCGCGAAGGCATGGCAGGTGTCGAGGCAAACGCCTATCCTGCCGGGGGACGCAGCCTTCTCGATTATGGCGAGCAGGTCGCCGAAGGTCGTCCCGAGGCTGTTCCGCTGCCCGGCAGTGTTCTCAAGGAGCGCCATGCACCTCGTCTTGAGCGCGAGCGCCTCGTCCAGGGCCGAGACTATGCGGCCGCGGCCGGCGTCCATCCCTGTGCCGAGGTGGCTGCCGAGGTGGGTCACCAGGTAGGGTATCCCCAGCATGTCGCACCTGAGGAGCTCCGCCTTGAAGGTGGCGACGGACTTCTCATAGACCTCGGGTGTCGGCGACGCCAGATTGGGCAGGTAGGGCATGTGGTCCACGACGGGGGAGAGACCAGCCCTCCGGAGTCCCTCCGCGAACGCGCCCATCTCCTCTTGGGGGATAGGCGAGAACGCCCATCCCCTAGGGTTCCGGGTAAAGATCTGGAAGGTCGTGCATCCGATCTCCGCCGCCCGCGGTATGGCCCGGTCCAGCGAGCCTGCGATCGAGACGTGCGTGCCGACGTTGAGCTTTGCCATGCATCTGGTACTGGCGAGGCGGGAATTAACACTAGCGCCGAACCGGATGCGCAGCGCAGGCTACATCCCCCTTAACTGACGCTCACAACCGAGACGTCGCTGCGGGCTGAGACGCGGCGGGCAAGCCTGCCATCGGCTGTGTAGAATGGCGCCTTTTCCATGCATGCAAGGGCGACGTATGAGGCGTCGTATAGCGAGAGGGAATGCTCCGATGCGATGCGGAGGGCGGCCTTCGCATATTCGCCATTGAGCTGCCGCAGGTCAAAGGAGTACGAGTCGAGGGCGCTTGACGCATCACGCAGCTCCAATGGAGCGAAGAGCCCCTTGAAGTGCAGGGCGTTCAAGACCTCGTAGTGCAGCAGCGACGGTGCAATTATCTCAAGTGTGCCCTCCACATACCTGTCGCGGACAGACAAGGCATCCTTTGAGCCGCTCTCCTCGACGAACCACTTTACGATTATGCTGGCGTCAACCACTGCCTTTTCCATGCCGCCCATCCCTTGACCTCCGGATAATATCCTCGGCGGGCGATTCGCCCTTGGCCTCGCGCCGGAGGCGCTCGTTGATGAGGACCGCCCTTGCGATGTTCTTGCGCTTCTCTTCAGTGGCCTTCGCCCTGATGGCGTCCCTTATGAATTCGCTCCAGTTCATCTGAACTGCCCGCATCAGCCGCTTGGTCTCATCGTCGATGCGAACCGTAATTACTGGCATATATGTAGTACTGTACATACGGATATTAAAACGCTCCACACACAAGCAGGACCGCTTTAAAGCCAACGGAGCCACGCACGGACCGGCGGGACCGGAAGCGGCACTATTTGCGAGCCGCTGCAGTTTTTGGCATCCGGCCAGAGCTGCCATGCGCCCAGCCACATCGCCGAGCCAACCCGATTTGGGTGCGCATGCTGCACCCCTCCGCTAATTCAGGCTCTTTTTGCCCTTCTCTGTCAGATAGAATACACATCCGCCCGCCCACTGCTTAGCCCTGCAGTGGTTGTGGCAGCCGGCGCATGAGACCACGGCGTCACGTGCAACATCAACCCGTTCGATGTATCCCTTTGACTGCAGTATTGCGATGGCGGCCTCCACCATGGGCGCGGTGGAGCCGATCTTTGCGGATATCTCCGAGAGACTGACCATGCCGGAGTCCTGGATCGCCTTGAGAACTGCCCTCAGCACCGAAGTCACCTCGCCTTCCAGAGCCTCAAGGCCAGCTGCAGACCAGGGATCACAAATGCGAACAGCCAGATGCCGGGCTGCAGGTCATTCATACATGTCCATTCTGCCCAGTCTGCCATGATCTCGGCGTATGGTTCGGGGGCGATGTTAAAGGCGGCAAAGCCGATCGCGTGGGAGAGCATTATAGCAATGTAGACCGCGAAGAAGACGGCAGATAGGAACGTGCCGACGACAAGGAAGGATGCCCCTTCGCCAGCTCCCCTCCATTGGGGGCGCACGCCGAAGAGAAAGATGACGCCTATGACCATAAGCATGGCGCCCCCAAAGATGTCGGGATATATCAAGGCGGTTCCTACCTCCAGTGGAATCAAAATGAGACCGTATGTCTGGCTGAGACCTGCCAAAATGCCAAGCAGGCCGAAGCAGGCATAGGCAACGCCCAAGCCAAGAGAGTAGATCGCCCATCTTTTTTTGACCTTCAAGTTAATGCTCATCTCAATCACCTATTCTAAATGAATATGCCTCCGACCATGACTATGGCCAAGGCCGCAAGGTATGCCACAAGCACCTCGGACACTATTGCGAAGAGCGTCCAGCGCCATGAGCCAGTCTCCTTCTTTATTACGCCCACCGTGGCGAGGCAGGGCACATAGAGAAGCGTGAAGACCATCAGTGCAAAGGCGCTGACAGGGCTAATGGATGCGAGTAGCGCGGCTTGTATGTCAGCTTCGCCGCCCACGCCATAGATAACGCCCAAGGACTCGACGACGATCTCCTTTGCCAAGAAAGCGAATATTAGCGACGATACGATCTGCCAACTGAAGCCCAGAGGCGCAAAGACCGGCTGGATCGCTTGGCCTATCTGCCCAATCAGCGAGTCGGCGCTGCCGGCTGCGACGCCCCAAGGCAGCACCGAGAGCAGCCACAGCAGCACGGCGCCAGCAAGGAGATAGGTGCCGGCCTTCCTGACGAATGCGGCCCCTCGCTCCCACGTGTGTAGCAAGGTGCCACTGAGCGTGGGCATCTTGTAAGTGGGCAGCTCAACGATGAACGGTGCCGGCTCGCCCTTCAGGATTGTCCGTCTGAGGAGCAGTGCGAAGAGTATCGCAACCACTATCCCTATGACGTACATTGACCAGACGGCGGTCGCGGCGTTAGAGGCGAAGAAGGCCGCGGCTATCAGGATGTATACAGGCAGGCGCGCGGCACATGACATGAACGGGATGGTCAATATCGTTATCATGCGGTCCTTTGTCCCCTCTATGCTTCGCGTGGCCATTATCGCTGGCACGTTGCACCCGAAGCCGAGGAGCAGGGGGATGAACGACCGGCCGTGTAGACCGAGCTTGTTCATTATCCGGTCAAAGACGAATGCTGCCCTTGCAAGGTAGCCGCTGTCTTCCAGCAGGGAGAGGGCAAGGAACATGAAGAATATTGGCGCCGTGAATGTGAGTATGAAGCCCAGCCCGCCGATGATGCCGTCTGCAAGGAGTGATGCGATGACGTCGTTCGGTATCTGTGCGGCAGCATTGGACAGTCCTGCGAAGAGCATCTCTATGAGAGCCATGAATGGAGCGGATGCTTCGAAGGTGAACTGGAAGACCGCCCACAGCAACGCCAAGAAGGCGGGGATACCGACGTATTTGTTCAGGAATACCTTGTCTAGGAGGTCAGAAGCCTCCCACTTTCGTTCCCCCCTAACCAGTGCTGTCTCTAGGATCTTGCCTATTGCATCGTATCGCGCATCGGCCAAAGCGATCTCGGCATCTTCTCCGATTACTTCTTTTGCTTTCATGATATGACCTCCATCAACTCCTTCGCATACCCGCTCTCCTTTACGACGCTGAGAGCCTGCGCGTCCCTCTCGAGGAGCCTTATGGCCAGCCACCGCAGAGGATACCTCTTGGAGATGGCACAGTCCTTCTCCAGAACCGACACGAGGTGGTCGATGACGCGCTCGATGCCGTGCCCATACGTTATCCTGCGCCCGTTTTGCGCCGGATTCCCAGCAGCATTTAGCATGGCATCCTTGAGCTCGACGATGCCCCTCCCCTTCGTCGCCACAGTGGCAATTACTGGAATACCCAACCTCTCCGAGAGGTTTCCAATGTTGATCCTGTAGCCCTTCGCCTGTGCGACGTCAGCCATGTTCAATACCAGCAGGACATTGGCATCCAATTCCAGCAGTAGCATCGTAAGGTAGAGGTTACGCTCGAGGTTTGACGCATCCACCACATCAACTACAAGATCGGGCTTCTCTTCTATGATATAGTTCCTTGATACCAGTTCATCCTCAGCCGCAGCAGTCAGGCTGTACGTGCCGGGGAGGTCAACGATCATCAATTGCACCCCCTTGTGCGTAAAACGACCCTCCTTCTTCTCAACGGTCTTGCCCGGCCAGTTGCCCACGTGCTGCCTAGCACCGGGCACGAGGCAGTTGAATATGACGCTCTTTCCGACGTTCGGGTTGCCTATCAGCGCTACAGTGTAGAAGGATTTTGTCATTGGTACGCCTCCACAAAGATCTTTGTTGCAATGCCATGCCCAAGGACGAGCCGCGAGTCCCTGACCTCAACGAGCACGGGTCCGCTGCATGCGCTGCCGCATACAACCCTTATCCGAGTCCCGCATGTCAGCCCCATCTCGGTCAGCCTCTTCATCATGGCGCATCCTCCACAGATCTTGGTGATCCTGCCATCTACTCCTAGGGGCAGAGCACTTAGAGGGGTGTCCATCACACTCCCTCCGTTATGATGATATTCTCAGCGTCGCGACGACGAAGGCTCAGCTTGTAGTCGCGCACCTCGACTTCTATCGGATCCCCCAAGGGGGCACGGCAGATGACACGGATCCTCGATCCCCGGACCAGGCCCATTTCCATTATCCGGCGCTTCGCCTGTCCTGCCTCTTCGATCGCCTTGACTGTGGCGATTTGGTTTGGTTTCAGATCGCTCAATCGCAATTTAGCCATCTCTATTATTTTTAGTTTAAACTAACTTTAGTAGAAGTATCTAAAATATAAAGATTGTGCTGGCCGAATCCCGACGAGTCTGCTCCAGAAAAGCTGAACAAAGCAGGAGTGTGTCCTCATGTCCGAGAGGAGTGTATGTTTTTAACTGGAAAGAAGAGAGGATATCTGGGAAAGAAAATGGGCGAGGACGACAGGGTTGCCAGGCTCAACGTCACTGAGGAGACATATGTCGAGACCATAGACGCGCTCATGCGGGAGCGCGGATATGCAGGGGTAACCGATATAGCGGAAGAGCTGGGCATCAAATCGCCCAGCGTAACGAGCATGCTGAAGAAGCTGGATGCACTGGGCTTCGTCAAGTATACGCCTTACCGCAACGTCACCCTGACAGAGAAGGGGAGGGATCTCGCGGCATTTCTTAAGGAGCAGCAGAGGTCGCTGCAGGCATTCCTGACGCTGCTTGGCGTTGACGAGATCGTGGCTGAAAATGATGCCTGTGCCATAGAGCACATACTTCAAGCCCCTACTTTGGAGAGGCTATCCAAATTCGTGGAGTTCACCCAGGCTACGCCGCAAGGCAGGAGCTGGATCGAATGCTTCAAGAAGTATGAGGGCGTAAAGAAGAGCCCGAAGCGCTAAATTGCTCTGTTTGTGCGGTCGGGCAAGCCTCGAGGAAGGTGCCAGCGGCAGTCGGAGGGTCCCCTTTTTTGCTTGCTACTTGATTATCCTCTTGAAGCTTATGGAAGCGATTATGAACATCGCAATATCGAAGATGGCGATGGCGACGATGTCCATCGGCAGCTGCGCCAGATCGCCGGTGATCAGCAGGCTCCGGACGGCGTCGACGATGTAGCTCAGGGGGTTCACCGACGACAGTGCCTTCAGTATGGGCGGCATCATCTCGACGGGGTAGAGGGCGTTGCTAGCGAAGAAGAGGGGCATGATGATGGCCTGACCTATGCCCATGAACCGCTCCCTGCTCTTCATGATGGAGGCTATGAAGACTGAGATTGCCGCGAAGCCGCCTGAGGCGAGGAATATTATCGCCAGGGCGCCGAGGAAGTATAGCGGGTTAGGGATGATCCTGACACCGATCAGCATCGCGATGGGCACGATTATGAGCATCTGGAAGGTCGACCGGACCCCGGAGGACATCGACCTCCCGATCACTATGGAAGACCGCGGCAGAGGGGTGACGAGCAGCTTCTTCAGTATGCCGGACTCGCGCTCCCATATGACGGTTAAGCCGAAGAATATGCTGATGAATGCCATCGACTGGACTATTATCCCAGGCGTTATGAAGTCGGTGTAGGGTATCCCGCCGGTCGGTATCGCCCTAAGGGCGCCCATCACAGGCCCGAAGACGACGAGCCAGAGCACGGGCTGGACGGCCCTCGTGTAGAGCTCCGCACGGTCGTGCCGTATCCTCCTGAGCTCAAGCTCAACCATCACGACCACGTCCCTCAAGGGAGTCACGCTAGCCCCTCCTTATGGTCTGCCGCACCTTCGCGATGTCGGCGATCCGGCTGTTTGACTCGAGCCTCGTGCCGGCATACTTGAGGAAGACGTCGTCGAGGGTCGGCGCGCTCATCGAGACCTTCCTCACAAGGATGCCCGACCCGTCGAGTAGGCGCATCACCCCGGGGAGTGCAGTCTCAGCGTCGTCGGCTATTACGCGCAGCTCCGACTCGCCAAGGGCGACCCCCTTCACAGACTCCACGGCGCGCAGCCTCTCCAGAAGCGGGGAGCCGATCCCGCCAGGCTCCAGCTCCAAGAGGAGGACATCCCCGCCCACAGAGCGCTTCAGCTCGGCGACGGTCCCTGTCCGGATGATCCGCCCGCGGCTGATTATGCCTATCTCGTCCGCGTACAGGTCTGCCTCGTCCATGTAGTGCGTGTTGAAGAAGACAGTCGTGCCAAACTCCCTCTTGAAGGAGGAGAGCTTCTCCCAGACTACCTTGCGCGCCATTGGGTCGAGACCGATGGTTGGCTCGTCGAGGAAGAGAATTTTGGGGCTTATGAGCAGCGCGGATGCTATCTCGAGCCGGCGAATCATGCCGCCCGAGTATGACCTAACCAGCTTGTCTGCCACCTCGCTCAGCCCGATGCCATCCAGCGCCTCGTTAATCAGCCTCCTTCTCGATTCGCAGGGGATGCCGTAGATCTTCGCGTAGATGAGCATGTTCTCGTAGCCGGTGATGTCGGTCCACACGCTCATCTCCTGCGGGACGTACCCCACGATCCGCCTGATGCCTGCGCCGCCCCGGACCGTGTCGTGACCCATCACAAGGGCGCGCCCCTCGGTCGGGGGCATCTGGGTCGTCAGGATGCGCATGAGGGTGGTCTTCCCGGAGCCGTTGGGACCCAGCAGGGCAAAGACATTCTCGGAGCCTACTTGGAGGTCAACGCCGGCCAGCGCCCTCACCTTCCCCTCGTAGACCTTCACGATCCCCCTCGCGTCAACGGCAGATTGCATGAAAATAGAGAGTGCGCAGGCATCTAATATCGGTAGGTGTTTCATGCGAGCGCCTGAGTCGCCTCGCCGCATATATCAGGGGTCGCCTGCATCCGGATCGGCTGTGCCTGATGATCTGCCGAACGGATTGCCTGCAAAGTGATGGTAATAACTGTTTCTGATGAAACCATAGGCGTATATCTCAAACAAGAGGGCATTTACAAAGAGGTGGATGGAATGGAGATATATTCATCATTCGTCAAAAAGATGGCGGCAGAGCTTGGAGCAGATTTGTGCGGCATTGCGCCAGTTGACCGCTTCCGCGATGCGCCGAAGGGGTACAACCCGCGCGATGTCCTGCCGGAATGCAGGTCGGTCATAGTCGTTGCGGTTAGCTCCTTGAGCAGCACCATGTCAGCGAATTCCACCTTGCCATACACCTTGGTCAGGAACCAGCTGTCTGACCGGCTTGACGGCATGGCGCTGGAGCTTGCCGAGCGGCTGGAGTCGCAGGGAGTCGGCGCCGTCCCGATCGGGGCAAACGAGCCGTGTGTCCTGGACAGGGGGAGCAGGAAGCTGCGCGGGGTGATCTCCCTCAAGCATGCAGCCGTCTTTGCCGGCTTGGGCAAGATGGGGAAGAACACTCTGCTCATAAACGAGAGGCATGGGAACATGCTGTGGCTGGGGGCGGTATTGACCTCGGCAGAGCTGGAGGCAGATCCCGTCGCAACATACGAGGTCTGCACAGGAGGGTGCAGGCTATGCATAAATGCATGCCCGGTTAAGGCGCTTGACGGCACATCCATCAACCAGCGCGCCTGCGGCAATTATGCCTTCGGGGACGAGAAGGTGCTATTCCGCCACTATGGCGGGTGGCGCATAAAATGTAATCGCTGCCGGAAGGTGTGCCCCAACTGCTTTGGCTTGACGGCGTAATCCGTGCTCAGTCTATCGCAGTTGCTGATAATTGCCTTAAGTGTGGCACTTTGCGCGGAAGCGGAATATTGGATTCGCCCTCAGGCAACTCATTCCAGCTCGAACGCGCCTGTGTAGAGCTGGTAGTACTTCCCCTTCTGGTCGATCAGCTCCCTGTGGCTGCCACGCTCTATGATCCGGCCCTGGTCGAGGACGATTATCGCCTTGGCGTTCCGCACGGTGGAGAGCCTGTGGGCTATGACGAATACAGTGCGCCCCTGCATCAGGGAGTCCATGCCCCTCTGCACGATCGCCTCGGTGCGGGTGTCGATGCTCGAGGTCGCCTCGTCGAGGATCATGACCGGAGGGTCGGCGACTGCGACCCGGGCGATCGAGAGGAGCTGCCTCTGCCCCTGCGAGAGCTGGTCGCCGTTGTTGGTGAGCTGCGTGTTGTAGCCCTCGGGCAACCGGCTTATGAAGTCGTCGGCATTTGCGAGCCTTGCTGCCCTGTAGACCTCCTCATCCGTCGCGTCCAGCCTGCCGTAGCGGATGTTCTCAATCACGGTGCCGGTGAAGAGGTTGGTGTCCTGGAGCACCATGCCGAGCGAGCGGCGCAGGTCGCTCTTCCTGATCCGGTCGATGCTGATCCCGTCGTACAGTATCTTCCCCTTGTTGATGTCGTAGAAGCGGTTGAGGAGGTTCGTTATCGTCGTCTTTCCCGCGCCCGTCGCGCCGACGAAGGCTATCTTCTGCCCCGGCTTCGCGTAGAGCGCCACGTCGTGCAGGACCGGCTTGCCCTCGACGTACCCGAAGTCGACGTTGTTCAGGCGCACGTCCCCCGCCAGCCTGGTGTAGGTCACCGTGCCGTCCTGGTGCGGCTCCTTCCACGCCCAGATGCCGGTGCGGGATTCGGATTCGACGAGCATCTCGCCATCGTACTTCGCGTTCACAAGGGTGACGCTGCCCTCGTCCTTCTCCGGAGGCTCGTCCATGAGGGCGAAGATGCGGTCCGCGCCGGCCAGCGCCATCGCCACCGATGCGATCTGCTGCGAGACCATCCCGATCGGCATTGTGAAGCTGCGGCTCAGCTGGAGGAAGGCGACTATCGCGCCAAGCGTCAGCCCGGTTATGCCGTTTATCGCAAGGGCGCCCCCCACGATAGCGATCAGCACGTACTGCAGGTTGCCCAGGTTGTTGGCGATTGGCATCAGTATGTTAGCGTAGGTGTTCGCCGAGGTGGCGATGCCGCAGAGCTCGTCGTTCAGCCTGTCGAAGCCCCGCTTCGACGCCTCCTCGCGGCAGAAGACCTTGATGACCTTCTGGCCGTTTATCATCTCCTCTATGTAGCCGTTGGTCACGGCAATTGCCTTCTGCTGCCTGCCGAAGTATGTGCCGCTCCTGCCGCCTATCTTAATCGTCGCGAGGAACATCAGCAGGACCATTGCGACCACGAGTATCGTGAGCGGGATGCTCATGAACAGCATCGCCACGAAGACCGCGATTATCATGACCGCTGACGAGATCACCGCGGGGAGGCTCTGGGAGAGCATCTGCCGCAGGGCATCGGTGTCGTTTGTGTAATGGCTCATCACGTTGCCGTAGGTGTGGGTGTCGAAGTACCTTATCGGGAGAGCCTGCATCTTTGCGAACATCTCGTCCCTGATCCTCTTCTGGACGCCCTGCGAGACCGTGACCATTATCCAGCTGTAAGAGAATGTTGCGATGGTGCCGACGATATAGATGCCTGCCATGAGCAGGATGACCTGAAGCAGCCCGGTGAAGTCAGGGCTTGCGGCATGCATCAGCGGCGTGATGTAGTCGTCTATGAGGACCTGCAGGAAGAGAGCGCTCGCCACGCTTGCTACGGTGCTTATCAGGATGCATGCTATGACTGCAACAAATTGCAGCTTGTACGCCGCAGTGATGTAGGACATCAGTCGCTTGAGCGCTCTCAAGCTGAACTTGGAGCGCCCGGCCACTGGAGCAAGGGGACCCCGCATCATTGCGCACCGCCCTCCTTGACCTGGGATGAGTATACCTCTTGGTAGATCAGGTTGCTCTTGAGGAGCTCTTCGTGTGTGCCCACTGCGTTGACCCTGCCGCCGTCCATGACCACGATCTTGTCGGCATCCTCGATGGAGGATATGCGCTGGGCTATGATGAGCTTCGTGACGCCCGGGAGGTCGCAGCGGAGGGCGCGCCTGATCAGGGCATCGGTCTTCGTATCGACCGCGCTCGTCGAGTCGTCGAGGATCAGGACCTTCGGCCTCTTAAGGAGCGCCCGGGCGATGCAGAGGCGCTGCTTCTGGCCTCCGGAGACGTTCGACCCGCCCTGCTCGATGCGGGTGTCATAGCCGTCCGGGAATGCGCGGATGAACTCGTCCGCCTGCACGGTCTTGCAGACCCGCACGAGGTCCTCGTCGGTTGCGCCCTCGTTGCCCCAGCGCAGGTTCTCCTTTATCGTGCCGGAGAAGAGGGTGTTCTTCTGGAGCACCATGCCCACAGCGTCGCGGAGCGCCTTGAGGTCGTAGTCGCGCACGTCGACACCGCCAACCGTGACCGAGCCTCCGGTGACTTCGTAGAGGCGCGGGATGAGCTGGACCAGGGTGCTCTTCGACGAGCCGGTCCCGCCGATTATGCCGACGGTCTCCCCGGGCTTGATGTCCAGGTCGACGCCGCTCAGGGAGAGCCGGTCCTGGGACTTGGAGTACCTGAAGTCGACGCCCCTGAAGGAGACGGAGCCGTCCCTGACGTCGTGAACGGGGGCGGCCGGGCTCCGCAGGTCAGGCTGCTCGTCCAAGACCTGGACGATGCGCTCGGCGGATGCCCTCGATATGGTGATCATGACGAAGATCATTGAGAGCATCATCAGGCTGAGAAGGATCTGCATCGTGTAGGATAGCAGGCTCGTCAGCTGGCCGGTCGTGAGGGAGCCGCCCACGATCAGCTGTGCGCCGAACCAGGAGATGAGGAGCATGCAGATGTAGACTATCGACTGCATCAGGGGGCTGGTGAAGGCAAGCATCTTCTCGGCCTTCGAGAAGTCCTTGTAGAGGTCCCCGGATACCGACATGAACTTGCCCTTCTGGTGCTCCTCGCGGACGAAGGACTTGACCACGCGTATCCCGCGCACATTCTCCTGTACGGCGTTGTTGAGCCTGTCGTATGTGCGGAAGACGCGCCCGAAGATAGGGTAGGCGCCCCTCATGATCAGGTACAGGCCGGCTGCGAGGAAGGGGACTGTGCCGAGGAATATGAGGGAGAGCTGCCGGTTTATGGAGAACGACATCGCAAGCGCGAATATGAGCATCAGGGGGGAACGGACGGCTATCCGGATGATCATCTGGAATGCCATCTGGACGTAGTTTACGTCCGTCGTCAGCCGGGTCACGATGCTCGCAGTGGAGAACTTGTCGATGTTTGAGAAGGAGAAGTCCTGGACGTTGTAATACATGGCCCTCCTGAGGTTCCGGGCGTACCCTGAGGACGCCTTGGCGGCGTACCTCCCGGCGAGGGCGCCGAATATGAGGGAGACGACCGCTGCCAGCACGAGGATCCCGCCCATCCACAGTGTGTAACCCATGTCGCCGGCGTTGATGCCGAGGTCGATGAGGTTCGCCATGAGGAAAGGGATCAGCACTTCCATGACGACCTCCACTGTGACGAAGACTGGCGTAAGCACGGTGTCCCTCTTGTATTCCCGGATGGGCTTCAGCAGCTGTCGGATCATGGGGCATGCCTGATTGGGTTGGTTTGTTCGGGTTTCCTTATATTGACGCGGTATGCGCCTTGAAGGTTTCCATTCTGGCGTTCGCCAATTAGAATCCTAACACGTCGGTGATTTCTATTTAAGAATTTGCATTTGAGCGGATGCCTATCCAGCGTCTGTCACGCAACGTTCTGGAGGGGGCAGAGTGTGCGCTCCTTTCTTTCCAAGGGGCAGGCGTGATTGTTGAGTTATAACTTTCTGCTTCAAATCTGCCATCAAAGTTATAAAGTTTTGTGATAACTTTTTTAGTAACCTATATATACAAAATGAACGATAAATTATCACTTGAGGTTACAACTATGGGTGCAACC
>MAGS01000032.1:0-2326 GCA_001717005.1 Candidatus Methanomethylicus mesodigestus
TCTTCCGAGTATGATGGGCAGACATCGCGTGCAGGGGTGAACCGTTCAGGGTGGTTTTGGAGGGAGCAGATTGATGGGGAGGCGGTGCCCGTCCGTGCTTCCTGCCCTCGCCGTCGCACATTTGATTCTCAATAATTCATACTTTAAAAAAGCCACTTTATTGAAACATAACTCAACAATCCTTATAGGTCGGATGGCTAAACTAAACATCATTGTGAAAACAAGGAGGAGAGAAAATGCCAGAGGGTAAATTCGCTAACAGGGCAGAGTCGAAGGCAGCGTCGGCCGCACCGGCGATCGATTGGCGTAAGATGACTTGCAAGGATTGCTCAATTTTCACGCCGATGGGTAAGAGCGGACAGGGCTATTGTAGGAAGCTTGCCTCGAAGAAGAGCACGACGAGCAAGGCCTGCAAGGATTTCAAGAAGAAGTAGAACGATTTCCTTCTGCCGGCCGACTGCCGGCATGAGTCCCATTATAGAATATTTTTAGCCCTCCAGCGGATAGTTACATGGGGAGCCTTTTGAAGCACACTATTTGCCACATAGAGATACCAGCCAAGGACCTTGAGAGGGCAGAGGCGTTCTATGCGCGGGCCTTTGGCTGGCAGATTGAGTTTGACGTCGGAGTGGGGGCGACCAGCTTCGAGACCGGGAAAGCGCCGGGAGGGTTCATCTCCAATAAGAAGGCCGAGTTGAGTGGCATTGTAGCATACATACTCACAGACGATATTGAGGCGGAGCTGGATAAGATAGTCCGGCTTGGGGGCGCGAAGGTAAGCGACAGGATGCCTCTAGGCGAGGACGATTCGAAGGGATGGGTCGCATTGTTCCGTGACCCTGAAGGGAATCTCCTTGGGCTGCGCCAGAGGAAGCAATGAAGGGCTCACTCGAGCGGCTCCTGATGGATGGATACGGACTCCACCTCCGGATGCTTCAGTCTGATGGCGGCCTCTATCTTTGAGGCATTTGCATGGACATCGGATACGGTGGTAGCTTTCGTGAAGATGCAACAGAGGCTGACCCGGTATCGGCTATCAATCTTTACCACTTCGACGCGCTTGTACTTTATTTCAGGATAGCCCTTCACGAGCCCCTCTATGGAATGCGCGAGGTGATCTTCAGCTACACGATCGTCCTTGCCGGTTCTGGGGATGTTGTCAACAGGCTCGAAGTGCGACGACGCGCTGCTTATAGTGGAGTCCAGCGCCTTTATCTTTGACTCGAGAACGGTTGCGACCTCGTGCGCCCTGGAGAGGGGCAGATCTCCCTCAAATTCTAGGTGGAAGTCGACATGCAACATCTTGTCCACCTCCGAGAGGAGTATGTTATGGATGTTCTTTATCTCAGGGAACCCGGTGGTCTCCGAGCGTATCTTCTCGATGAGAGGGGCCGACGCTAAGAGATATGGTTCGGCATGAACCACCACATCGGATCCCGGGACTACGTGATGCAGTTTGAGAGTAAGCTCTTCGGTTACCCTGTGGGCTTGCTCCAAGGATAGCACCTTATCGATGAATACGGTAATGTCTATGAAGGCGCGAGGCCCGGATTCTCTGACACGTATCTGCCCCACGCCCCTGACGCCCTCCACCTTCAAGGCGGCGGCGCGTATCTTCTCTGTGGTGCCGGCAGGTGCGCGGTCTAGGAGCGCATTGACTGATTTGGCACCGATGCGGTATCCGATAAGGCAGGTGACTGCTGCCACACCCAAGGCGGCAAATGAGTCGAACATCTTGAAGCCGAGCAGCGTAGGGATTATGCCAACTATCACCACGGCGGAAGAGATGAGGTCGGTCGAGAAGTGTATGGCGTCCGCCTCAAGCGCCTGGCTTTTGTACTCCTTTGCGGTGCGCATGAGTGCTCTCGATCTTGAGAAGTCGATGACCATAGATACGATCATGATCGCCAATGCCCAGATGCTGAGCTCTACATGGGACTCCTTGTATAGGAGCCGGGATGCGGCCTCGTATACAATCCAAGCGCAGGTCAAGAAGAGGAGCATTGTTTCAACCAAGCTTGAAAGATTCTCCACCTTGCCGTGTCCATACATGTGGTCTTGGTCCGGCGGCTTGTCGGCCTTCTTTACGGCAAAGTAAGTGGTCCCCGCTGCGATCAAGTCTATTCCGGAGTGCAGCGCCTCAGAAAGTATGCCCAAGCTGTTGGTCATAATGCCAACTACCAGCTTCATAGAAGTCAACAATACTGCCGCAATGACGGAGCTGAGGGCAATCTTTTCCTTCTTATTCAGCGGTGCCAACCCCTTTTTACACTTCAACGAGGGAGGCGAGATAAAAGGTTATGCTAAATTTTATTCAGTATTAAGA
>MAGS01000032.1:2437-19970 GCA_001717005.1 Candidatus Methanomethylicus mesodigestus
TCTCCATCGGTCGGTCGAAGTTGAGTGTGTGGAAGTTCTTTTGGTCCTGAATGTAGTAGTAGAGGACTGCTTTCTTTAGGGCGCCGATGACATTGATTGTGCCGGCAGTGATTCCAAGCTTGATAACGGTCTCCTTTATGGCCAACAGCAGATCTGCGTCGTAAGGTATCTTGATCAAGTATTCCTTAACGAGCTTGGACTCCTGTATGCTCATGCTACTCACTTACCGTAATAATTATGTGAATGGCTGTAAAAAGGATTTTATCCCGAGGAAGGTGACAGGCGTGCTCCACTTTGTGCTCACGACGGGCAAGTGCAACCTCAGATGCAACTATTGCGGGGGCAGCTTCCCGGAACACGCGGTGCCCTTCGAGATCACGTATGACTTGGCGCAGCTTGAGAGATTCATAGAGGCGGATCCGGCGCCTATTGTGGCGTTCTACGGTGGCGAGCCGCTCCTTAATCCAAAGGCAATTGCCAGAATAATGGACACGGTGAAGGCAAAATTCGTGATCCAGACCAACGGTACTCTTGTGGAGGGGCTGTCCCCCGAGCACTGGAGGAGGATGGATGCGGTTCTGATGTCTATCGACGGGACCGAGAAGACAACGGATGCCTACCGTGGCAACGGGATATACCGCAGGGTCATGAAATCGGCCAGAGCGCTGAGGGAGTGGGGTTTCAATGGAGACCTCATCGCCCGCATGGCAGTCTCGGAGAGGACGGACATTTACGGGGACGTAATGCACCTGATCGGTCTAGGAATGTTTGATCACGTTCACTGGCAACTCGACGTTGGTTGGAGCGACGCATGGATAGATTTCGACGGATGGGTCGAGGCGAGCTACAAGCCGGGCATCAGGCGTCTTGTTGCCCGGTTCAGGAAAGGGCTAGCAGACGGAAGCGTTCTCGGGATGGTGCCGATCCTCGGCATCCTCAAGAGGCTCAGGGAAGGCGGAAGCAGCCCTCCTTGCGGTTCAGGGACAGAATCCTTTGCAATAATGCCGGACGGGGTCATAAGGGCGTGCCCAATCTCATACGATGCGGAATGGGCAGTTGCAGGAAACATCAAGCAGAGCACGCTTGCGACTCTGCCTAGGAAGGGCATATTGGGCGAATGTCTCGAGTGTAGCCACCTTAGGGGGTGCGGCGGCAGGTGCCTCTACATGAACCGGGAGCGGTTCTGGGGCGAGGAGGGATTCAGGAAGATATGCGCCCTCACAAAGTACACCATAGACGAGGTGTCGACGTTAATAGAGGCCGTGGATGAAGCGAAGAGGGGCAAGTTGGTTGATATCGAGCTGCTGGATTACCCTCCATTCAACAACTCGACTGAGATAGTTCCCTGATAAAAAATATTATAAACACTCATTCTGAATGTAACATAGGTGAAATTTTTGAAAAAGGTCAAGGACCTGATGTCGCGACAAGTCATCTCGGTGGATGAGAAGGCCAACGTCTACGAGATGTCTAGAATAATGGATGATAAAGGCATAGGGTCAGTAATAGTGATTCATGATGATAAGCCGGTCGGGATAGTAACCGAGAGGGACATAATAACACGCTGTCTTGCTAAGGAGAGAGATCCGAAGAAGACCGTGTCTAAGGACATAATGTCATCCCCGCTCGTCAGCGTCGAGGCGAACAGCTTTGTCTCTGATGCAGCCAAGCTCATGATAAGTAAGATGGTAAGAAGGATAGCAGTTATGGAAGGGGGCAAGTTGAAGGGGATAATCACCACATCGGACATGGTCAGGGGAGTAGTGTCAAAGGGCAAGACAACGGAAGAGTCGTTGATCTACCTTGCCCAAGATTACGAAGTCTTCTGAGCCCTTTTTTACCTTTTTTTATTTAATGAAGAACCTATCAGACGAGGGAGATCGTCCGTTCTTTCTGCGACGTTCGCTCCGGCAGATCGCAGTGATTCGAGCTTCTCCTTTGCCGTGCCTTGCCCCTCGTCCATTATTGCGCCGGCATGGCCCATGCGTTTCCCCTGCGGCGCGGCGAAGCCTGCTACGTATGCGACGACAGGTTTCCTGACCTGACCTGCAGAGATTGCCGCAGCAACGTTCTCCTCCATCCTCCCCCCGATCTCGCCCAGAATGACTATGGCATCGGTGGCTTGGTCTGATTCGAAGAACTGCACCATCTCAAGCATCGATGAGCCGATTATCGGATCCCCGCCGATCCCGATGGCGCGCGATATGCCCATCCCAGACCGCTTTATTGTAAATGCAGCCTCATAGGTCAGCGTTCCGCTTCTTGAGACCAGCCCCACACGACCGGGCGAAAATGCTATGCTGGGCATGATGCCCATCTTCGCCTTGCCGGGGACGATCATCCCGGGGCAGTTCGGTCCGAGTATCTTGCAGCCTTTACTCTTGGCATAGTTTATGAGCCACATCGAATCCCGGATAGGGACACCCTCGGTAATCATTATGGTCCAGCGTATCCCGGCATCGATTGACTCGAGTGCGGCATCAAATGCAAATGCCGGAGGGACGAACAGCACGGAGCACTCAATTTGAGGGTGTTTGGAGACAGCGTCTCTGACTGAGTTGTAGACCGGGACACCCTCAACGCTCGCCCCTCCCCTCCCGGGCGTCACGCCCGCAACGACCTTGGTCCCGTATTCGAGCATCTGCTTCGTGTGGAATGCCCCCTCCCGGCCAGTTATGCCTTGAATCATGACATGGGAACGCTCGCCTATCATGTGCGACCACCTGCAAGGGCTATGGCACGCGATGATGCCTCTGCCGGCTCTGAGAAGGCGCCTATGCCTGCGGCTTCGAGTATTGCGCGGCCTTCCGGTTCGTTTGTTCCCAACAGCCGAACCACGACGGGTTTCTTGTAGCCTTTTTCGGCGACTGCGGCGGCGATGCCTCTAGCGACCTCGTCGCAACGCGTGATCCCACCGAATATGTTGATGAGGATTGCCTTGACGCGATCAAGCGCCATCAGGAAGAGCACCCCCCTCTTGAAGGATTCGGAGAGGGCGCCACCACCTAGATCGAGGAAGTTTGCAGGGCGTCCGCCGTTTGACTTTACGAGATCCATCGTTGCCATAGTCAGACCTGCCCCGTTCCCGATGATGCCGATCTCCCCGTCCAACCCAACGTAATTGAGGCCTTGGCTGAATGCGGCGGCCTCCTCAGCGCTGCGCCCCCGGGGAGGCAGGGACGATATCGCCGCCTGCCTGAACAGCGCATTGTCATCAATCTGGATCTTGGAGTCGAGTGCAACCAGCCTTTGGCCCTGCAGTATCAGAGGGTTGACCTCTACAAGCTCGGCGTCCATTGAAACCATGGCCCCCCACAACGCATGGACTATGGGTTTCAAAAGAGCGGGGGCAACGCCAAGGTGCATCGAGATCGCCGAGATGTCGAAGTCCCGTATCTCTCTCAGAGGCGATATCGGAACTTTGAGGATGGTTTCCGGGGACATCCTCGACGACTGCTCCACGTCGATCCCGCCCTCCGAACCGGCGATTAGGGTATAGCACTCAAGGGTCCGGTCCACAACAATGGAGAGGTAGAACTCTTTCTCGATGACATGGGACTCTTCGATAAGAATGGAGGATACGGGATGCCCGCCTATCATAAGGCCAGAAATCCTTTTGATGTGCGCTATCACCTCGTCTTCGGTTCGGGCAAGCAGGATCCCTCCCGCTTTGCCTCGTCCTCCAACCGGCACCTGCGCCTTTACGTAAAATGGCGACCGCAGGGAGCCTAGGTTCAGCTCGCCCCCTAGGGAGTAAGTGAGGCCATTTGGGACGGGGACTCCGTATTCGCGCAGTATTGATTTAGCTTCATGCTCGAATAGGCGCATGAATAAGAATACGCAAAGGAAAATTTTAAGATGACTGCATAACGGGGCGGTCGGTTCGGGAAGAAAGCCAGGTGAAGCGCCAGTTGATCCGGGATTCGAGGAGCTTCTTGGGTATTTAGGAAAGGTTACCGGCTTTTCAAATGTAGTAATGTACATTGTTGTGTATTAAAGCTTATATATGATCCTTCATTCACAGAAACGGCGTATATAATGGTGATGGCTTTGTTCGGATTGGATCCGGTGCTTGAGGTCGTGATCGTCCTAGGGTTTGTTTTAATTGCGATTAACTTAGTCCTGTCGATTAAAGGCAAGAAGGGAGAATGCTGATGGACCTGCTCATCCTCGCCATCCTCGTCTGCTATATGCTTGCGATCATCGCCGTCGCCATTGTTGGAGGGGGTTACAGAAGCAAGAGGGCCGTTGACTTCCTCCTATCAGGAAAGACGCTTGGCCCCATAGTGCTCTCATTCTCATACACGATCACCTACTTCAGCTCGGCTGCCTTTCTCGGCGGCGGTGGCATGGGGTTCCTAGTCGGGTTCCAGTGGAGCACTTTTCTGTTCTTCTTCCATGTTTTATTCGCCGTGCTTTCATGGGTTCTGATAGCGCCTAGGCTGAAGCGATNGGTGGGAGGGGGCGATTGCAAGGCTCTCCGGCTTGACACTTGGAAACGGGATCGCAGGCAGCTTACTGACCCAGTTCCCCGGTCCGGCATCGTCGGCAGTTTCCAACGCGGGCGCGACGCTAGCATACGTCCTGTCGCTGACTTTTGCAATAAGCTTCGCGCAGATGACCAGCCCGCACATGGTCGTTCAATTCTACAGCGCAAAGAGTGAGAAGGTGCTTCGGTTCGGGAAGGGGCTGGCGCCGCTCCTCATCTGCATCTTTGCGTTTGCGGTCTTCTTCCTCGGGCCCTTTGGCTGGCTTATCATCAATGACCCCGCGTCTCTGGCCATGGCGATGGGTAATCCGGACTTGGTCATTCCGTTCATGGCTGTATCGTTGTTCGGGTCGGCCCTTGGGAGCTTCCTGCTAATCGCGATACTGGCGGCAGCCATGTCTACACTCGCGCCGGTCTGCATCATGCTGTCAGGAACGTTCACCAGAGATGTGCTCTCAAGCTTCAATATCAAGGCAAGCGAGGGAAAGAGCGTAACTTTGCTGAGGGTGTTCACCATTGCTTTCGGGGTTGTCCCATTGATATTGGCGATCAATCCGCCGGACGTGATAGTGGGGATAGTCGGCGTCGCATTCTCCGTGCTCTCCTCGGCTTTCTTTGCGCCCATAATAGCCGGACTGTATCTTAAGCGCGTCTCAAGGTCAGCCGCACTGGCTTCAATAATTTCAGCCTCAGCCGTCTGCATAGTCTGGCATTTCGTCTTCTACAGCACCTATTTCATATATCCGATCGTCCCTGGGCTTGTGGCGGGAGTGCTTGCCTACGTCATATTCAGTCTTAGAGGTGTGAAACTTGGAAAGAGAGATGTGGAATAAAGCCGCCGAAACGATGGATAGGAGGAGCCTGAAGAAGCTCCAGCTGGAGAGGTTGAGGGAGACGGTCACCAAGGCTTATGGTGCAGTGCCGTTCTACAACAAGCTCTTCAAGGAGCACCACGTTTCGCCGGATGACATCAGAACGTTGGAGGATCTCGTAAAGCTGCCGATGATCTCGAAGATCGACCTGAGGGACAACTATCCTTACGGGATGCTGGCGGTGCCCAGGGGCAACTGTGTGAGGATCCACGCCTCTTCCGGGACCACGGGCAAGCCAACCCTAGTCTGCTACACGAAGGAGGATGTTAGCAACTGGAGCGAGGTGATGGCGCGCAGCCTCTTCATGGCAGGACTGCGCAGAGGGGACGCATTCCAAGTCACTCCCGGCTACGGACTGTTCACCGGCGGGCTGGGCTTTCACTATGGCGGCGAGCGGCTGGGTGCCATGGTAGTGCCGACAGGCACTGGCAACACAATCAGGCAGATCAACCTGATGCGCGACTTGGGCACAAACATGATAGCAGGAATCGCCAGCTATGCGCTTCATATGGCAGAAGTGGCAGGTAGCATGGGCGTTGATCTCCATAAGGATCTTCAGGTTCGCAGGGGCATATTCGGGGCAGAGGTTTGGAGCGACGGGTTGAGGAAGAAGATCGCCTCCCTCTGGGACATGGATTGCTACGACATATACGGAATGTCGGAGATGTATGGCCCCGGCGCTGCAAGCGAGTGCTCTGCGCACGAAGGCATCCATGTCTGGGATGACCATTTCATAATCGAGGTTATAGACCCTGAGACGGGGGAGGTGGTCGGCCCCGAGGAGGAGGGGGAGATCGTCATGACGTCACTCACCAAGGAGGCCATGCCAATGATAAGGTTCAGGACGAGGGACCTCTCACGCATCTTGGATGTCGGCAAATGCTCATGTGGAAGGACGCATACCAAGATCGCCCGAATCAAGGGTCGGAGCGACGATGGCATTTCGGTCAATGGCGTGAAGGTATTCCCTGGCCAGGTGGAGTCCGTGCTGATGAGGAACCCGGACGTGGGGCTCAACTATCAGCTGGTGGTGGAGAAGAGCGGCGCCCTTGACAAGATGACGGTCATGGTTGAGGCGAACGGGACCCTCGCAGACCAAGCCGCGCGGGGGCTCTCATCGTCAATCGCCAAGGAGATAAGGCCGGTGCTCGGGTTTTCGCCGGAGATAAGAGTTGTCCCGCCGTTGTCGATCGAAAGATCCGAGGGGAAGGCTAAGAGGGTGTTGGACCTCCGGAAGAGATAGCGGCGATTAGAGAATGTGACGTGAGTGGTGGGCCGAGCCGGATTCGAACCGGCGACCACCGCCGTGTAAGGGCGGGATCCTAACCGCTAGACTATCGGCCCGTGCAGAACGATTGGATGATGCCCCTTTTAAAATATTGCGACTATTCAGCCAGGTTCTTCTCAAGCTCTGCGATCTTGAGCTTCAGAATGAAGACGGTATCCTCGTTGTTCACGCTGTCTAGCCTTCCGGCACATGTCGGGCAGTGGAAGTTCGTCTCTATCGCGTCCTCGAATGTGAACCGGGTGCCGCACGAGGCGCAGCTGAAGAACTGGTTCTCGGTCTCATAGCTAAGGCGTTCCTTGAGCTTGAACAGTATCTTCTTCTTCTTTGCATTAAGAAGGATTATCAGGCCGGTCTTGTTGATTCTCCAATAATACTTGAACCATCCGGCGTCTTTGTCTCTAACACGCCGATAGGAGACCAGGCTCTGCTCGAACAGCTGGTAGAGTAGTTTCCTCAGGTTGTTCAGCTTCAAGCCGGTCTTCGCAATGAGTTCATCATCAGTGGTCTCGTCCTGTTCAGAGAGTATCTGGATCAGGCGGACGGCCTCCTCCCCGATCAGCTCCCTGGCTACCATAACAAGACCATCAATAGGCAATATAGACCACCGATACCCATAGATGCAGATTCGCTAGGATACTTAATGGTTGATGTGCTCAAATATCTTTCTTTTTAAAAGGCAGTTGTTTAACAGTTTTCCCCCTTTCGGAAGGGATTATCTTCAGTTTAGCATCAGTAAACGCCTTACTTTCCCAGTTGCCCCCGGTCATTCGGTCCAGAAACAGTGCCAGTGCTGCAACTTCTGAGTGGGGCTGGCTGCCTACCGCCACGTTGATGTCGGCAGCATCGTAATAGAATGCGGGCACCTTCTCTCCGCCCACTACGATGAGCAGATCGCGTTCCTGCTCGATGTGGTTTAGAGCGTCTCTGAGCTGAGCCCCATACATGGTCAGGTGAGCCAGTTGCCCGCCCTTCGACTTCCACTCCTTGACAAACCGAATCGGGTTTGGTATGAACTCGACCGAGAACGGGCCGCCCCAAGTCTCAGTAACCTTGGTTATTGAGAGCTGCAACGATTCGTCCCTTGCGCCTGCGATGTGGACTGCCGATGCCCCGAATGCCCTTGCAACCAGGCATACGTGGGTAGTTATTCGCTTGTCCCTTGTTGGCCGGTGCCCCAGCCTCAAGACTTCAATTCGCGTCGCATATTGGCCCCCTTCATGCTAAGTATCTCGACGCCTTCGATGCCGTAGGTAAGCTGTCTGAGCTTCGGCAGGAACGACGGAATCATCTCGAGTTCGATCTCTATTTGTGGAGACTTCCTCAACGCCTTGATGTCGGCTTCCTCGTGCGCCCACGATAAAATGGACTGGGGATTTGCTGACGCAGGCATGCGCACCACATATCGTTCATATTCCGGAAGGAGTCCGCCAAGGTGCGACGTGAGGTCGGAAATGCCGGCCCCGTCCCGCGCAGATATCTCGATGGCAGACATGCCGACGAGCTCGTTTACTGTTCGCCTTATTGGGTCGAGATTGGGCGAGGCGTCGATCTTGTTGAGGACAGGCACAATGGACTTTTTGGAGACGCCTATGGAGGTCAGCGTGGAGAGGCAGGTCTCGGCCTTCCGGGTGAACTCCGGCAGCGAGTCAGAGGAGTCCATGATCAGCAGGACAACGTCCGCCAAGGTGACCTCCTCAAGGGTGGAGTAGAAGGCGTCGACGAGCAGGTGCGGCAGGTTATCTATGAACCCAACGGTATCGGATATCAGCACCTTGCGGTTCCTCACCTGAATCGCACGTGTTGTAGTGCTTAAGGTTGTGAACAAGTTGCTGCCTATCGGAAGGGATTCCTTGGTAAGGTGGTTAAACAGGGTCGTCTTGCCGGCAAATGTGTACCCCGTAAGAGCTATGGTGAAGAGCGATTCTTTACGCCTCTCCTTTCGGTGCATCGACTTTTGTGTGCTTATTTCGCGCAAGCGCCTCTTGAGGTGAGAGATCCGGCGCTTTATCATCGTTGTGTAGACGTCCGCCTGATACTTCCCAAGACCATGGAATCCCGGAAGCTCCCCCAGCCTTGCTAGATGAACGTTCTCCTTGGCGTTCGGAAGCGCGTACTGCAGAGTTGCTAGCTCGATCTGGTACTTCGCCTCGATCGTGCCGGCCCGCTTCGTGAATATCTCCAGGATCAGCTGGAAACGGTCGATTACTTCGGTTTTGAACAGGTGCGTTAGGTTGTACTTTTGAGACGGTTTCAAGGTGTTGTTGAAGATCACCTTGTCGGGATGCAGTTCCTCAATCTCTTTGGCTATGCTCTCGGCGCGCCCGCGACCCAAGCAGTATGCGGAGTCGACGAAGCGGGTCTGCTCATAGGTATTGAGGACGGAATAGCCTGCGGCCTCTGCAAGGAGGCGCAGTTCCTCCAAACCGCTAGGGTCGATATTCCGCCGGACTTCAATCAGGATGGCTCTCCCGTTGGCGAGACTAATTATTTTTGCCCTCCTTGAGTATAGCAATGTCGCCCAGAGTTATGGAGTGGGGCGACGGCGTGGAGCCTTTAGCATCGCTGTCGAAGGTTGCTTTAAGCGCGATCTTGAGGAGGCGCTCCATCCTCTTGGCAAGATCTGCCGTCGGGTACATCTCGCCGGCTTCGATTCTCCTTATGACGGACTCCTTCTCGCCCAGCTTGTGTGCGAATGCGTCCCGCGTGAGGTTCTGAGATTCACGCGCCTTGCGTATGACTTCCCCGAAGTTATCAACAAGGACAAACTCATCAAACTGCGCTTTCTTTACCGGTTTTGGAACGTATTTCTTAGGACCGGGTTTTGGAATTGCCCGCTCAATAGCAGACGCGGTCTTTCTGTCAACGGCCGTGCCGAAGCGTGAGCATTCTTGGCAAACCGAGAGCACAGTGCGCTCTATGGTAACCTGGGTCGGTCGCCCAACTATCCTGTTGCCGCATATCTCACAATTCATAAAAGGCACCGTCTGATTTTAGTGTTATAGAAGCTAAACTAAAAGTTACCTATGGCGAGTGTAGTGAGGCGGATGGCTGAAAATATTGATTATAAGGACGATGGCTCCACCCTCCTGCTGCAGCTGAAGAAGCTCGAGCAGAGGGCTTTCGAGCTAGAGGCCGAGAGGCGCGACTGGTTCTTCGAGAGGGACAGGCTTCAGAGGGAGATCCAAGCGCTTCGCACGGAGGTGGAAAAGCTAACCGTGCCGCCATACATAGAGGGCAACATTACAGATGTGCTGGAAGACGGGAGGGCGGTCGTCAAGAGTTCAACTGGGCCCTCGTTGATAGTTAATGTTTTGAAGGATATTGATGTAAAGAAGCTCACGCCAAGCAAGAGAGTAGCGTTGAGCCAGCGGAACTTTGCGGTTCTCGAGGTGCTTCCGGATTCTCTCGACATGTATGTAAAGGCAATGGAAGTCGTCGAGACGCCCAAGGTCAGCTACATAGACATCGGCGGGTTGAAGGACCAAATAAGGGACATCAAGGAGCTGGTGGAGCTCCCGCTGCTCAAGCCCGAGGTCTTTGAGAAGGTAGGCATCGAGCCCCCTAAGGGGGTTCTTCTTCAGGGGCCCCCCGGTTGCGGCAAGACGCTGCTGGCGAAGGCTGTTGCAAACGGAACGAAGGCAACATTCATCAAGGTGGTTGCCTCGGAGCTCGTCCAGAAGTATATTGGCGAAGGGGCGAGGATGGTCAGGGAACTGTTCCAGCTTGCACGGGCTAAGGCGCCTAGCATAGTGTTCGTTGATGAGATCGATGCGGTTGGAGGGAGGAGGGGAGACATCTCCGTCAGCGGCGAGAGGGAAGTGCAGAGGACGCTTCTCCAGCTGCTCAGCGAGCTCGACGGCTTCGACTCGAGGGGAGACGTCAAGATAATCGGGGCGACTAACAGGATAGACCTCCTCGACCCGGCCCTCCTGAGACCCGGAAGGTTCGACCGCGTCATCGAGATTCCGGCCCCGGACGCAAAGGGAAGGGAATCGATATTCAAGATACACATAAGCAGGATGAACGTCTCCAAGGAAGTCAGCATGAAGGAACTTGCAAGCATTACTGACGGGGCCACTGGAGCCGAGATCAAGGCGATTTGCACAGAGGCAGGCTTGTTCGCAATACGCAACGACAGGGACATGATAACCAAGAGCGACTTCAGTAAGGCCATAGACAAGCTACTGAAGCGGGAGGGTGGGAAGAGTGCCGCCAGCACCTACCTCTAGCCCGATCGGAGAGAACGAGCTAATCAGGATAAGGGCAGTCGCAGATTATCAATTCGGCGCAGGGTGCGGAGAGGGATTATTCCCGGATGGCGTCAAGGCAGTAAAGTCGCGCAAGACCGGCAAGGTCAAGGGAATTTATCTCGGCGACGATCTGCTGGCAACATTGAAGCCTTCTGACGGCTTCCTTGCAATGAGTACGTCGGGCGCAGTCCGGCTGGCTAGCGTGCTTCCTTCTCCAAGGTACAGAGTTGCAGTCATCGACGATGTTGTGCAATTCATAAAGGAAGGCAGAAACCTCTTCGCAAAGCATGTTTTAGATTGCGACCCGGATATCCGCCCCGGGGAAGAGGTCATGATAACGGACTCAAAGGGCAAAGTAATAGCGGTCGGCAGGACCATCCTTGCAGGCGGGGAGATGAAACGCTTTAAAATAGGGCTGGCGGTAAAAATAAGGAGAGGAGAAGAGGACTGAACGGGTGCGAGGAAGTATGAGGAATATTAATCCGAGAGAAGCCAAGAGGATGATGTCGCGCATGGGCATGAAGCTGGAGGAGATGCCCGGCGTATTCAAGATCACTTTTCACATGAAGGGCAAGAACCTCGTCATACCGGACCCCCAGATCACCGTGATGAAGGTGAGCGGGCAGACCATCTACCAAGTTGTTGGGGATGTGGTCGAGGAGGCCCAAGAGTCAGCCGCGGTCAAGATCGAGATATCAGACGATGACGCCCAGTTGGTTGCTGCCCAGACGGGCGCCAGCATCGAAGCGTCCAAGAAGGCGTTAGAGTCGACCAACGGGGACCTTGCGCAGGCGATAATGCTCCTCAAAGGGTAAACCGCTGCGTATTAAGGGCAAACTGCCGGTCGTTTGTGCTCCAAGTCTTGGATGGCTTGATCTTACCATAGGTCTTCGTGTACAGCATTATGCGATTGCCATCATAGCCGCATTTAGGGCATTTCTCATGGAAGCCGTAGATGATGTTTCTGCATCGAGAGCAGTAGGAGTAGTCGCGCGTGAATGTGAAGAGCCCGATTGCGGCAGTTTCCAGTATCCGCCTTGTGTTGTTTGAAAGAACCTCATAAGTTGGAAACGGCTCCTCGAGCCGGAGGTCAAAGAGGTGCCCGCCTCTAGTCTTCTGCTGGAAGAACTCCTCTATGTGGAGCCGCTTCCGGAGAGGGATGGCGGTGGTCAGCGGCAGGTTTGAGTGTTCGGTGTAGGCCTGAGAGTCCTTCGACTTGAGGTATCCTGATGCGACATCGAGCTGGGTCAAACGTTGGGCAGAGGGCTCGAAGGTTATGCTGGAGGTCAAGAGCCTTGTCGAGGGCAGCATCTGACGGGTATACCCGTCCATTGTGTCTATTATCAGGGTGGAAAGTTTCAGTGCCTCATCGCTATCTGATAGATCAAACCCGGTATGATACTTAACGGCTTCTGGAAGCCCAACGTAACTGATTATCCCGGGGGAGTCGCTAAGCCTGAAGTAGTTGTTCCCCTCAAATTCCTCTTTGTAGAGGGGCAGGAGACGGTCGATATGCACGCGCTCCTCAAGTATCTGCTTCTTTATCGAGAGGGCTTCTCTTGCGAGCTCAAGCAGCTCCCTCAGGCGTTCTATCAGCCGGTCGTCGTCCCCGTTTGCTTCATAGGCGATGCGCGGCAGGTTCAGCGTTACGTTGTCCATTGAACCGACCCTCATCGTTCCGCTCTCCCAGTCCTTCCATTCGGAGTCGATACGGGACAGGTTTGCGTTATAGAAGACGTTGGACTGCTGCCATGGCAGCATTTGGTTCACGAAGTAGACCGAGCCCCACGCCTCTGCCAGCTTGTATGCGCTCTCGAAGCAATCGGACGCCTTGTCGGTTACCAGCGATTTCTTACGCACCTTAAGGAATATCGCCGGGTTGATCAGAGGTTTTGATGATCCGTCGGGTTCTCTCATCACGTCCAGAAATAATCGCAATAGCCTAAGAGATTCATCATAGTAGTCCGAATATTGGTCCGATTTGCCATTAGGACCGACCGCTTTGACGCTCTCCAAAAAGCGAGGTATCTCAAGCTCGGCGTTTATTGCTATCCCGATATTGCCGCCTATGTTTACACAGCTGTTCAGGTTGTAGAGGAAGTCCCGGAGGTTTGATTTCACAGTGGCGTCGTCCAAGTCTTTAATGAATGGGGCCAAGAAGATGTTGAAGAATCCCACAGACTGGGAGTTCGATACCAAGGTTGAGGTTGACCTTAGCAATGAATTCAGGGTGTAGAGCGCGCCGGTAAAGCTCTTTGGGCAGCTGTGAGTCGGCAGGGAGAGCCCGGTTCCGTCTGCAGAAAGGGCTCCATCCAAGAAAGGCCGCAGATCGTGCTGTATATCCGCCGGCCTCAATGCCCAATAGTTGGCGTTGTTTAGATGGATTGCGCCGCACAGGTGGGCATCTGCGATGGTTCTGGGTAATACCTTCAGCAGCATGTATTCCTCAAGGACGGCATCCCCTGCTAGCATGTGCACCTTTTCCGGAGACGGAAAATCCCTGAATGCGGTATTCTTGATCGTAGTAGTGACGTCGTAGACGGGCTGACCTAGCCTTGTGAGCGCGTGTCGGTACTCCTCAAGGCCCTTTTCCAAGAGGATGGAGTTTATGAACTCTCGGATTAGTGCAGCGGTCAGATATCGCACTTGCAGCTTCTTTAGTCGGTCCTCGGCCTCCTTCGATATAGACTCGGCGAGCTTTCGCGGCACCGAGGCTTCCCTCATGAGGGCATCGACAATCTTCTTCCGCTCGAAGGACTCAATGGTCAGGCTTGAGGTTCGGACCAGCATGTCGCCCTTCTTTCGCCTGACGGCATCTTCAACCCCATAGATAAAATTAGCTACGTCCTGACCTAGAAGCGTCAGGTAGTACTTGCCCGATGATTCGTCCGACTTGATCAGCTCAGCGTCATTAAGCATCCGCAGGTGATATCCAAACTTCCCGGCGTCGCTCTTTGGGTTCATTTCAAGCTTTTCCATGATGGCAGTAAATGATAGAGGACCTTCCATGCTGATCAGCTTAAGAACCTCTGCTCTGACCTCGTTTGAGAGCGCAGATAAGATGGACTCTAGGAGGTTCTTAGACGACAAATTCGGCACACCAGAACTATTTTGCGCACTGTTCTAAAAAAGGTTGTAGGTCACAGCCTATAGGGCTGGCCTAAACTTGATGGCATATTCAATTATTCCAGAGTCGCCGTCTTCACAGATCTTCCTGAAAACAGCCTCTAGAGGCATGCCGATGGTTACTTCGGATGGATCGACATCAGTTATCTGCACCGTTATGGTTGTGCCGTCGCTAAGCTCTACGATGCCCAACACATATGGAGTCATTTTTTCGAAGCCTTTGGGTGCACTCCGGACTATCGTGAAGGACATCAATTTGCCTCTGTCGGGGAGGGTGTACGGAACGAATGATTCCGAACCGCACTTCAGGCATCGCCCCCGTGGCGGAAAATCGACGTGACCACACTTTTCGCATTTTTGCGTTTCGAGTCTTTCCCGCTTCGGCATGTTTCGCCAGTATCTTGGAACGGACATCTTACGGCCTCCTCAGTATTGTGACGTACGTGCTTGAGCCCGAGCCTCCTATGTTCTGGGCTAGGCCGACCTCTGCGTTCTTTACCTGCATTTTGTCTGCCTTTCCTGCTAGCTGCATGGCGATTTCGGCGACCTGATATGCTCCAGTGGTCCCCACAGGGTGCCCTCTCGCCTTAAGACCGCCGCTCGGGTTGATCACCACCTTCCCTCCGGCTTCCAGCCCCCCGCTTGAAAGCATCTTGCCAAAGCGCCCCTTCTCGCAGAACCCCAAATCCTCAACGGACAGGGCGGCAGTTATCGTGAACGTGTCGTGGATCTCGGCCACATCTATGTCGGTTGCAGATACATTTGCCATCGCGTAAGCCTTCTTAGCGGCGGCAACAGTTGAGTTGAGTGTCAGAAGGTCGCTCCTCGATGAGATGTTTATCGTGTCGGTTGCGCCAGCTATGCCTACGACTTCGACATAAGAGTCGGTAATCGTCTTTGCAACGTCCAGCGGGCACATGATGAGTGCGGCGGCGCCGTCGCCTACCGGCGCGCAGTCATAGAGGCTGATCGGATCCGAGATCATGTCTGAATTCAGGACCGTTTCTCTTGAGATCTCGAAGGGCAACTGTGCGTAGGGGTTCTTAGTTGCGTTCTTGTGCATCAGAACTGCAAAGTCTGCGAATGTTTCCCGGGACGTCTTGTACATGTGCATGTAGCGGTTCATTATGAGCGCGTTGATGCTTACAAAGCTTGAGCCGTAGAAGAGCTCGTATTCGGCATCTGACGCCTTACCTAAAGAATAGGTTGTGTTCCCGCCTACCCCATCAGTCAGCTTCTCTACGCCCCCGGTCAACACATAGTCATACATCCCTGAAGCGACGGCGGTATACGCGCCTAGAATTGCGGCGCCCCCAGAGCCACAGGCTGCTTCGATGCGATATGCCGTTGAGGGCGTGATTCCGAGATAGTCAGCCAACAGGGAGCCTATGTTGTTTTGATCGGAAAGGTCTGATGCGCACATATTGCCGACGATCAGCGCGTCAATGTTGGGAATTGAAACTGACGACATGGCCTTCTTTGCGGCGGCGCCGTATAATTCTCGAAGGGATTTGCGCCAGTGTTTATCAACCTTAGTCATGCCATAACTCAGGATGGCAACTTTTCTCATGAATTTAACCTCCTAGACGACAATCTTCCTGCGGTATTTCGAATAGATGGCATAGTCAACATTCTTCTTTCGTTTGATGTATCTCGCCACGGTTGGAGCGAGATCCCGTTTTGCCAAGATGCCATCGTTAACTGTGAACGAGAAGGCGTCGCTACCTGCTCCTGATCCGAAGCTGGCAAGGAATATCCTGTCCCCGGGTTTTGCGACGTCCAGAACGGCGGAGAAGCCGGTTATTGATGAGCCGGAATACAGGTTGCCGATTGAAGGCACCAGCAGGCCAACGTCGATCTGCTCGCGTTTAAACCCTAGATACTTCGCAGCGCGGATCGGGAATTTACCGTTTGGTTGATGTAAGACCGCGTATTTGAAGTCTGATGGTTTCAGAGAAAGTTCCTCAAACAGCATCTTTGTTGATGATATGGTGTGCGTGAAATAGGCAGGTTCACCGGTGAAAGCCTCCGCATGGGATGGGTACTCCTTCTTTGGGCGCCTCCAGAAATCAGGAGTGTCTGTGACATATGAAAAGGAGCCCTCAAGAGTCGCGACGGGATCCTTAGTCTTTGCTTTCTGCCCCACCAGCAGTGCTGTCCCACCACAGCCCGCCGAGAATTCAAGAGCGTCGGCAGGCGCGCCTTGTGCGGTGTCTGCGCCAATTGCCATGCCGTATTCAATCATGCCGGACCCTACGAGCCCCGTACAGCATTGTAGAGATTCGGTGCCCGCCTTGCAGGCAAACTCTAAATCGGCTGCTAAAAGCCGAGGGGTAGCATTGATGGCCTCAGCGACAATTGTGCCGGTCGGCTTAACAGCATATGGTTTTGATTCGGAGCCGACAAAGATGGCGCCCAATTGCTTCGGGCTTATGCATGCACGCCTCAGCGCATTCTTTGCAGCCTCAACAGCTATCGTTGAAACGTCTTCGTCCTGACCTGTTACTGCCTTTTCGTCAATGAGCAGTTCGTCCCTGAAGTGCTTTGCAGATTTGCCCCAAACCTTGGCAATCTCTTCGACCGCTATGCGATACATGGGGATATATGAGCCCCATCCGGCTATGCAAACGTCTATTAAGGGCCGCATGGTATCACCGCTTCTTGACTAGAAATAGCACCGCATATATTAGGACTTCGTTTCTTGACTTTAAAGAAATCGACGATAGACGATATTTATGTACGCACGGAATGTAACGCTTTGATTAGAGCGTCAATGCTCTCCTTCCTCGATAAGACCAGAGGGATGTGTTCCAGCTTTGCTAGCTCCACGGCTATATTGTCAAGTCGGGTCACGCCATGCAGAATGATTGCAGCCGGCTTTAGTGGTGTCACCCTTACGGCAACCAAGGGGGATCTGCCGGTGGTGGTCTTAGTGAAGATTACTGCCCGCTCGCTGGTGCTGCCCAATAATTGGAAGAAATCGGCGCCGGACATCGACAGTATTGCCTTGATGCTGTCCACGACGGTATATCCGAGCAGCTTCTTTTCGGATAAGAATGGACATGCCAAGAACTCACCGTCCATCACTCCCACTATGTCCCTAAGCTTGATTGGCGACGGGAATTCGTAAAGATCAAGGATGGCGTCTGAACTCGTCTTGAAGAGGGACGAGAATTGACGGAGCACCTTCCCTCCGCGCGCATAGTCGATCTCCAAGAGGGATTGCACAAACCGCTTTATGAAGAAAGACCCTGGAGACTTGCGCCTTCCACCCTCATAGTCGCTTATGACGGAGGGGGAGATCGCGAGCTTGGCAGCAATTTCGAGCTGAGTTATGTCGAAAAGCTCCCTCCAACGACGCATTACCTCGCCGGGGCTGCTGGAGAGTATGATCTCGCCTATGATGCGCTTCATTATGAGCTCCTTCGCGGTCTCCAACCGACCCACCCAGCTTTGCTATGACCGTAGGTGGTAAAATAGTTTCTATAAAAAAGTATAAAGATAGCCC
>MAGS01000033.1:0-8581 GCA_001717005.1 Candidatus Methanomethylicus mesodigestus
GGGCTACGGCATGGCCTACTTCCTCTCGCCGACGATGGAAGCGAACTGGGCAGTATTCGAGGAGATTATGAAGAAAATAGGTAAAAAGTAAAAAAAGGGGTATTTGGAGTGGAAACAGAGAAGCCTATGGCAAAAGGGTCGAGGGTCTGGCTGCTGCTTGCAGCACTAGTCACTGTCGCAGCCGTGGCTGCACTTGCCGCGGCGAACATGATGTGGTTCATGCTGTCGCCGAGGGCGATGCCATTCCCGTTTGAGATACCTTGGGATCTCGAACTCTTCTACATGGCGAAGACCGTCGCCTCCTCGATCAACATCGCGCTCCTCATCTTCCTCTTGGCCATCTACGTTGGCATATACAGGAAGACCCGGGCGGAGTTTACCCTCGGCCTTATAGTCTTCGCCCTCGTGCTCATGATGAACGCGCTGGCATCCAACACATTCGTAATATTCGCCTTCGGGTTCAGGCTCGTGGGGCTGGGGCCGTTCGCCCTGCTGCCCGACCTCTTCACGCTCGTGGCGCTGATGGTCCTGACATACTTCGCGGTGAAGTACTAGACTGGGATCGAAATAGAGAATGATGGGGATCTTGAAGCACGTGGCGCGCCCTACGGGCGCTTCATCGCCTCGGAGCGCATCTCCTTGGGCATCAGCTCGATGGCATACCTCAGGGCGGTCCGGGGCATCGCTGCCCTGCGGGCCATGACGAAGTCGAAGACCGCCCTCCGGCGTGTCCGGCTCTCCTCCTTGAGGAGCCAGCCGTAGCCCTTCTGGACCATGTCATCCCTGTCTGCGATGAGCGCATCGGAGATCTCGAACGCCTCCTTCAGGAACTCGCCGCGCTTGGCTGGGACGATGAAGGAGACCGCGGAAGCCCTCCTGAGCCACCGGTTCCCTGATGCAGACCAGCCCTTGACATCGGCGGCCAATGAGGGGTACATCTGGATGAGGTCGCCGACAGCATGGTTGCAAAAGACGTCGCACTCAGCCCAGTTGTCGATGTACTGCTCGACCCACCTGCGGAACGTCGCGGCGTCACCCGGCACGAAGCCGCCGGCGACCTTGTCTGCCCATGATGCAGCTATGATGCCCTCCTCGTATAGGTCAGATGCGAAGAGCTCCTCGCAGAGGGCGAAGACGCCCTCCTTCCCTAGGGCGAGGGCACCCCCGAGGTGCGTCTTCATGATCTTCGCGATGTCCGCCGTCTTCATCCCGTAGCAGTTCAGGGGCTCCTTGAAGAACCGCTGCATGCGCTCCTTCGCCTTGGGGTCGGCGCTCCTCCTAAGGTCCTCACGGATCTTTGCTGCTAGAATGCTCATGCTTATCCCTCCAATGGTGCAGATGCCGCCTGCCGGTGTGACTGTCGCCAGCGTGGGGATAACATTAACCTTTTTCAGGCAGCGCGGCGGGGTGGAAAGGCTTATTAATTGTAGGATATATCTCTTAATTGTAGTGAAATTATGTGGGGCGGAGATGGGCAAGGCCCAGCCGGGATGTGCGTATGCTCGAAGTGCGGGGAGATGGTCCCCCATAGGCCAGGCGTGCCGTGCGTCTCTGAGCCTTGCCCGAAGTGCGGCGGCGGGATGCCCCGCTATGGCTCGTACCACCACAAACTCCTGATTGAGAAGGGGGCGCCTAAAGAGTGAGCTGGCGCTGCCACGGTCAGGTCCACTGGCATGACTCCTGCCATCAAGGGCACCGGCACGGCAGGGCCGACGAGGGGGGTGCCCCAAGCCAAGGCCATGGGCCTTGCGGGTGCGGGTGCGGCACCCATGAGCGCCATATGGGAAGGGGTGCAGGGATTATCGAACGGGCCCGTCAGGATGCCGGCGGAGAGGGGAGGCGGGAGGAGCTCAGCATGCTTGCCGGCGGAACGAAGCCAAATGAGACACGGCAAGAGAGAGCCTAGGGTATGCGCCCGCAATCACTGCCACCAGAATATTGGGCGCATGCCCTAGCTTCATTGCTGCCAGCCCGCTGGGAGGCTACATGCGCACGGAAGGATGAGATAGACTTCTTCAAGAACCGGCGACAAATGTGAGCCGCTGGAAAGGGTGCGAAGGAAAAGCAAGGGAAAAAAAGGATGGATCTCCCAAAAAAGCGGGAGTTTGTGCGCCCTTACGGCTTCTTCTTGCGCGTGGCAAAGTAGACGGCCGCGCCTCCGACGACGACCGCGACCACCGCTATGCCGGCATAGCCGTAGGTCATGTCAGCGCCTGCCCCGCCCGAGATGGAGGCGTTGACGGTCCAGGACGCGGATGCAGGGTTGCCGGCAGCGTCGGTCACGACGAGCGTTATCGTGTGGCTGCCTGCGGGCAGGGTGCCGCCGTAGGTTATGCCCGTCGGGGTCACCGTAGCGTTGGAGGNGTGTCCACGCCGGAGGTGGCATCCCAGACGGTGAACGAGACGGGGATCTCCGTCGAGGCGGTTATGGTCCCTCTGGGCGGGGTGAATGTCACCAGCGCCGGCGGGGCGGTGTCGACGCAGAAAGTCCAGGAGGCGTTAGCAGAGTTCCCGGCGTTGTCGAAGACCACCACCGAGGCGGTGTGCTCCCCATCCGCCAGCGCCGCCGGCGTGTACGAGAATCCGGACGCGGCTATCGACGCGGATGCCGAGACGTCTGCGCCGTCCACGTAGACCCTGACCCTCGAGAGGTCGATCCCGGCCCCTCCGTCGGAGTACGAGGCGGCTATCACCGGCGAGGCGGAGCTGGCGCATGAGCCGCCGGCCGGGCTTACGATGTCCACGGACGGGGCCTGCGCGTCCACCTCGAAGGACCAGTTCAGCCACGCATAGTAGCCGCAGCAGTCCTCGATGTAGACGCTTACGTTTACGGTGCCGGTGGGCATCCCGTAATCGTATGCCACTGCGTTCTGCCCGAAGCTCGCCGACGCGGATACGTCCATCCCGTTCAGGATGAGCCGGCAGAGCGGCGCGACGATGCCCGAGGTCGCGTCGGCGTACGTCACGTATATCGTCCCGCTCTCCTGCACCAGGGAGCCGTTTGCAGGCGAGAAGAAGATGAAGTACGGCGGCATGGTGTCCCGCACCAGCGGGTGCATGTCCTGGTTGGAGCCGCCGGCGATGTTGTACGGGATGTCGCCTATGCGGTCGCAGTTCCTGTCCGGCCCGGTGTAGTCGGAGTAGAAGTTATAGTCCCACAGGTCTGCGGCGGCGGTGTCGTCGAATGCGTTTACGGTGTTGTTGAGCAGCTCGTTGTAGAGTACGGTGACGTTGGAGCACGGGTAGGCGCTGTACAGGGCGATGCCGTAGTTGGTTCCGTTGGCGATGGTGTTGTTGTGGACCACCGAGTGCATGATGCCGGTGAGTGAGATGCCGTCGTAGTTATCGAGCAGCGTGTTGAAGCTGATGTTCAGGTAGTCGCTAGTGTCGTCCATGCCGTAGAGCGAGCGGATGCCCGCCAGGCTGGACCCGGTTATGGTGTTGCTGGAGATGACATGGTAGTCGCTGTCGTCGAGGAGCGTTATGCCGTAGCCGCAGCCGGCAATGGTGTTGCCGCGGGTCGTGCCGTTGTCGCTGCGCTCGAGCAGGATGCCGGTGCCGCATGCAGAGATGTTGTTCGATGAGACGGTGAGGTTGGGGACGATGACGGCGTAGATGCCCGTCTGCGCCGCGGAGAAGGCGTTGCCGCTGACCACGACGTTCCTCGCATAGTTGTGGACCTTGAGGCAGATGCCTGTGCCCGTGGAGGCGCACGTCGCGGTGTTGTTGGAGATCTCCCCGCCGTCGACGTAGTACACCTCAAAGCCGAACGAGGTGAAGTTCGTTACGGTGTTGAACGCGATGGTGGTGTTGTAGTTCTGGTTGTGCCAGTGGTACCCGCCTATGATGATGCCGGTGCCGACGTTCGAGATGCTGTTGCCGATGAAGGAGTTGTCCTGGGACTCCGCGTTCTGGTTTATGCCGACCGTGGCGTTGGCGATCGTGTTCCCGTGGACGATCGCGCCCTCGCAGCAGTAGAGGAAGATGCCGGTGCCTGCGCCGTCTATGAGGTTGCCCGTGATCAGCGCGGGGCAGTATGCGGTATAGATCGCATAGTTCGTGGTGTTGTAGATGAAGTTGTGGGTGATGTTGGCGCTCTGCGGTATCGGGACTGTGAAGCCGTTCAAGTTGTCCCTGAGAGTGTTGCCGTATGCCGTGAAGTTGTAGTCGTGCCACGCGTCGTAGGAGGTGTAGACAGCGGTGTCGCAGCCGGTTATGTTGCTGTCGGCGATGACGTCTGACGAGGTCCTCCCGTCGATGCCATAGTAGCAGTTGCTGATAGTGTCGCCGGAGTAGGAGGTGCTGGAGTTGTAGGAGGAGGCGCCGTACTCGTCATCGCTGAGCGTGCTGTCGGCGATAACCGTTCCGCTGGAGAAGAGGATGTAGGCGCCGTAGTAGTTCAGGCGGAGCCGGACGTCCTCAGCCGTCGTGCCGTTCGAGTAGGCTATGAGGAGCCCCTCGTAGTTGCGGCTGACGTCCTGGCCTGTGGCGTTCACGTCGGTGCAGTTGACTATCCCTATGAACCCAGCGTCCGCGGGGACCTCGACGCCGGACAGGCTGACGAGGTACTGCACAGACCTGCCCTCCACGGTGTTGGACGCATCTATGTCGTGGATGAAGTAAGGCAGTTCCCACCCGTCGACGCCGAAGTTGTACCTGCTTCCGGAGATGGCGTTGTTCTGCATGGTGCCGTTCTGGCAATAGTCGACCATGATGCCGTACTCGCTGTTGTTGAGGGCGGTGTTGCCGCTCATCGTGAAGTTGCAGAGCCCCTCGAGGTAGGCGCCCTCGCAGTTAAAGCTGAACTCGTTGCCGGTGATTGCGGCGCTGAGGTTGCAGTTGGAGGAGTAGACGTATAGCCCTTCGCCGGCGGTGCTGTTGGACAGCACGTTGTCCGCCACGGTCAGGCCGCTGCCGTCGGCGCAGGAGATCCGGAGGGCGGTGTTGATGCTGGCGTTGACGAGGTTCTCGGTGAAGCTTGAGTTGATGATCGCCGAGGCGTAGGCGCATATGCCGTAGCCGAGGTTGCCCAGCACGGAGTTGAGGCTTACAGAGGCGTTGGAGAGGACGCCGGCATTGAGGTTAAGCCCGTCCCCGCCGGCCGTGATGGTGTTGCCGCTGAAGCAGGAGTTGTTAAGAAGGCCCTGGAAATTGATGTAGACGGCATCGTAGACGCCCCCAGAGACCGAGTTGCCGGAGAGCTCGAAGCCGTCGCCATCGCCTGCCTCAACAATGATCCCCCACTGCGAGTCGCTGGCGAGGGTGTTGTTGGAGACGGATAATCCGCTCACGCTGGCAGAGTGCAGGTATACGCCCACATTACTGTACGAGGTGACGTTGTTCCCGGAGATGGTGACGTTGACGACGGAGCTGGCGTAGAGGCATATGCCGTCGAGGCAGAGGCTGACGTCATTATCAAGAAGGCTGATGTTCGTGACGTTGAACGTTGCGCAGTCGAACATGATTCCTGTCCCGGACCCGGTGAGCGCGTTGCCGGAGATGATGGTGTCGCTGACGGAAGAGAGGGCGAGGAGGATGCCGGAGGCTGTGCTGTTAGTGATGGTGTTGTTCGCGACTGTGTTGCTGCCGGTGGAAGAGCGGATGTGGATGCCGTAGCCTGTAACGCCGGTGATGGTGTTGTTCGCGACTGTGTTGTTGGTGGAAGAGTAGAGGAAGATGCCGGAGGCTGTGCTGTTAGTGATGGTGTTGTTCGCGACTGTGTTGTTGTTGGAAGAGAAGAGTTCGATGCAGTAGGTGCCGCCGGTAACGGTGTTGCTGGAGACGGTGTTGCTGCTGGTGGATGAGTCGAGGGAGATGCCGTAGCCTGCGCCGGTAACGGTGTTGCTGGAGACGGTGTTGCTACTACTGGATGAGGCGAGGTAGATGCCGGTGTTGCCGCCTGTTAGGGTGTTGTTCGCGACTGTGTTGTTGGTGGAAGAGCGGATGTGGATGCCGTAGGTGCCGACGGTAACGGTGTTGTTCGCGACTGTGTTGCTGCTGCTGGATGAGGAGAGGTGGATGCCATGGTGTGCGCCTGTGATGGTGTTGTTGGAGACGGTGTTGCTGCTGCTGGATGAGGAGAGTGCGATGCCGTAGGTGCCGCCGGTGATGGTGTTGTTGGAGATGGTGTTGTTGGTGGATGAGTCGAGGTAGATGCAGGAGGTGCCGCCTGTGATGGCGTTGTTGGAGATGGTGTTGTTGGAGATGGTGTTGTTGGTGGATGAGTAGAGGTAGATGCGGTAGGTGCCGCCTGTGATGGCGTTGTTGGAGACGGTGTTGTTGGATGAGTAGAGGAAAATGCCGTAGGTGCCGCCTGTGATGGCGTTGTTGGAGACGGTGTTGTTGGATGAGTAGAGGAAANATATAAGACTGATAATAAGAATGATTTTTGATCGGTCAAGTTAACTTTTTTTTGATTTGGTGCGCCTGAGGCAACCAGAGGATTGCCGTGGCCCACCGTCGGATAGAGAGCGCGGCTGGCCGCGAATCAGGCTAGTTCCCATAGAGGACCTCGAGGACGTACTTGGCGTACGGGTAGACCCTGTCGAGCTGCCCCCTCGATAGGAAGGCGGAGGTGATCTCGCCGAGGTCGGCCCGGGTGACGAGGCCGAGGCGGGCGTAGGCGAGGAGCGAGGCGGCAAGGATTATGGCGGTGCCGACCGCCCAGTGGAGCCCCGAGTAGACCAGCGCCATGGAGAGGGCGGCGGGGATGGCGGCGAATGCGGCGGAGGCGGCCCAGCCGACGGAGTACCCGATCCTCCGTGACATGAGCAGGACTGCCACCAAGGAGAAGGCGTACCCGGATATGTAGGAGACGGCGGCGCCGCTGTCGCCCCAGAGCGCGACGAGGGGGGCATACATGATGACGCGCGGGACGTTGGACGACAGGCCCAGAAGGGTGACGTAGCGGTACTTCCCGTATGCGTACACGAGCGAGTTGAAGCCGGATGCGATTGGGGCGGCGAAGCATCCCACGGCAAGGAGCTGGAGTGCGAAGGATGAGGCGACGTAAGAAGGCCCCATCATGGAGAGGGGGACGTACGGGTATGCTATGACGACGCCGGCGAGCGGGGCGATTATCGCGGAGGTGAGGCGGACTGCCCGGGCGGAGGCCCGCTTCCGCCCGTCATCCATGCCGCTCAGGACAGGGAACATGAGCCCCAGCAGCGTTAGGGGCAGGCTGTAGACGACCGACGCTATTGTGAAGGCGATGTAGTAGGTGCCCGCGTCCGCCGAGCCTGCGATGGCGTAGATGCCGAGGACGCCGAGCCAGGAGCCGGCCGTCGCGACGAGCGAGGGTATGTAGGCTGGGAGGCCCTGCTTTACTGCCTCCTTCGCCTGGGTCAGGGATGGCCTGGCGGCGATTATCGACCCGCGGAGGGCGGCTGCGAGGACGACGTGCTGGACGACGCCTGCTATGACGAAGGCGAGCATGACGCCGGCGAAGCCGGTGCCGAGGTAGAGGAGGAGCAGGCCGAGTATCAGGCGGAAGGAGGCGGAGAGTATCGACGAGAGGGCGATGACGCCGGTCCGCAGCGAGGCGTTGTAGAGCGGTCCCGAGACCTGCGGGAAGGCCGCGAGGATGATCAGGGAGATGGTGAACGGCAGCTGCAGCTGGGTCACGCCGAGGAGGGGGCCGACCAGCAGCGTCGCAACGGCTGCCGAGGCGTAGAGGGCGAGGGTCACGGCGAGGGAGGAGGAGAACCAAGAGCTGAGCTGGTGCCGGCTGTCCGGCTGCGCGAGCGCCTTGCCGAAGAGGCGGGTCGCTCCGGATGATACGCCGAGGCTGACGAGCCCGGATATGAGGGAGACGACGCCGACGATTGCGGACGACTCGCCTATCGTCGAGGGGGGGACGAACCAGGATGCCATGAGCCAGTAGACGTAGCCGAGGAGGTTGGACGATATGCCGGAGACGTAGAGCCAGAAGCTCCCCCGGATGACGCGGTTGAGGCTCACCTGCAGTCCCCCATGGCAAACAGGGATTGCTATCGCCTTAGCTGTTAATTGCTTTTGCGCTGGATGCCGGCATTTATGGCGGCCCTTATGGGTGCCGGAGAGGCATGGCAGCATGTTGTGAGGGGAGGGCGAGAGCAGTTAATACCGGCGGCCGCCAAACGTGACACGAGGGTGATGGCATGCCTGAGAACCCGCTGGAGGTATTTGAGAGGCTGGACCCGGAGCTACTGAAGCTCATCGGGCAGAACAGGGACTTTGCGCTCTCCGGGAACGCGCTCCCGCCGAAGTTCAAGCACATACTCGTGATGGTGATCGACGCGGTCAATGGGGCGCCGCTCGGGGTGAAGGCCAACGCCGCCGCTGCGATGAAGGCAGGCGCGACGAAGGAGGAGATAGTCGAGGCGGTGAGGGTGCTCCACGAGGTGTGCGGCGCCGGGAGCGCCTACACGGTGGCGCATGCGCTCGGGGACGTGTTCTAATCGGGTCGTGGGCGCCCATCTTTTTTTATTCCCGTTTTGGCAGGGGCGGACGGCTCGGCTCGGACCCGAACGGAGTTTTGACGCGCGTCCCGCCTAAAGCCGGTAGTTTTTTTCGGATAATTTATAAGCGCAGGCATCTGTGG
>MAGS01000033.1:9697-17704 GCA_001717005.1 Candidatus Methanomethylicus mesodigestus
GACCCTGTCGAGCTGGCCATTGGAGAGGAACGCGGAGGTGAGGCGGATTGCCCTCGCGGAGGTGCGCTTCCGTCCGTCCTCCATGCCGCTCAGGACAGGGAACATGAGCCCCCAGCAGCGTGAGGGGCGGGCGGCTGGGCACTGCCCGAAAGGGGTTATAAGCGCGGGCATCGGGGGGGCAGCGCGGGGGAAAAGGATATGACATTTGCTGATTACATATTAAGTAGACATAAAATGTCAACAGAAGTTGTTAGCATCAGGGTGAGGAAGGACCTCAAGGCTAGGATGCGGGCGCTCACAGGCGTGAGGTGGCAGGAGGAGGTTGAGGGGTTCCTCGAGAGGAGGGTGAAGGAGGAGGAGCAGCGGGCGGCGATTGCGGAGGTTGATTCGGCCCTCGTTGGCGTGAAGACGTCGGAGGAGCCGGCGTGGAAGGCGATCAGGGATGCGAGGGCAGGCAGGGCATAAAATGACGGGGGCGGCCGCGGAGGGGGTCGTCGACGCGTCGGTCTTCGCCAGCATAATAGTGAAGGACGGGTTCCACGACAGGGCGCGCGGCATCCTCGAGCGGCGCCGGGGCGGGCTGATCACGCCCGAGCTGGCCTACGTGGAGGTCGCAAGCGCCCTGTGGAGGCACTCGTTCGTGCTGAGGCGCATCCCGGAGCGGGCGTATTATGCCATTGCGCCCTCCGTGGGGCGGCTTATATCGAGCAGCGTATCGGAGGTATGCGGCGCCAGGGGAATGCTCGAGAAGGTGCTCGGCAACGCGATGAAGCTCGGCATATCGCCCTATGATTCAGTCTACGTCTCCCTTGCCATGGAGAGGGGGTGCGGGCTGCTGAGCTTCGACGGGGAGCTGAAGGCCAAGCTGGGGGGAAGGGTTCCCGATGGATTCTGGCTGGATTGAGGGTGCGGCTGCCGCGCATGGATTCCCGGCACGGAGCGGCAGATGACGGCGGATGCTGCGGCTGCTCCAGCGGCGAACGGTTGCGGGACGGCACCGGCTGCGCCACGAGCCCTGAGGGCATTAAAAAAAGGGGGGGAGGCGCCTACGCTCTCGGCGGGAACTCATAGACCTCGTTTATCTTTATCATGCCGACAGCGTGCACGGTCATCTTCATGGCAGCCATTGCCTTGGCGAAGCCGTCGAAGACGGGGCCGGACGTCTGGAAGCCCAGGAAATCGCCCTTGAGCTGGAAGGATTTGGTCGGCGGGCTGATCACCAGCACGGAGGCTCTCTTCGTCCTCAGGAGGTTCTCCTTGGTCTTCTTCATGGCGACCTCGGCGAATGCGATCTGGTCCTCGCCCACCACCCGGAGGCTCCAGATTGCTGCTGCATTGGGGACGCCGTCGGCGTCTGCGGTTGCGAGCACCTTGCTCGTCTCGTTCTTGGACATCATGTCCACAACTTCATTCGGTATCTTGACCATCTCTCTCACCGCTTCTCCACCTAATAATAGGGCGGCACCCTCCTAAATAGGAGAGGCAAGCTGCGCGGCCGCGTCGTGCGCAGGGGCGCGGGAGCTGGAGCGGGATGAATCCGGCAGGCAACTGTGCGGCAGGCGGGGCGGCAGCATCGGCGTAGGATTGCAGGAAAAGTGAGCGGGGGATAAAAAAATAAAAAAAGGAAGGTTAGCGGCTTAAGCCGCTATCTTGCCCCGGATCATGACTATCGAGTAGATCGCAGCGACCGCCGCTACGAGCGACAGCACCACCGCGATCCACACAGGCGTCATGTCGACGGGCAGGAGGCCCTTGATCGACGCAACGTTGGTATTGACAGTGCCGAGGGTTGTCTGGATCGTGGCAACGCCGTTGTTGATCGAGGTCACCGTGCCGTTGACAGTGCCGAGGGTTGTCTGGATCGTGGCAACGCCGTTGTTGATCGAGGTCACCGTGGCGCCGATCGAGGCGAGACTTGTCGTGAGGGTGCCGATGTCAGTCGTGATTGTAGCGACGTCACCGTCCAGCGCCGTTATCTGGGCGTTGATTGTGGCAACGTCCAGCTGCAGCGCACCGATGGTGGACGATATGGTCGCGGTCGTGCCGTTGATGCTGACCAGCAGCGCGCTTATGCTTGCGAGCTGCTCAGCAATCAGGTCGCCCTCGGTGGAGACCGTGAAGGTCGTGTATGCTACAGGGGTGTAGACACCGCTACCGCCCTCGCTGCACGGGAGGCCCCATGCGTAGAGCGCGAACGAGTGCAGCCCTGGCCTCAGCCCTGCCGCAACGATGTCAACCTGCAGCTGCCCGCAGCAGTCGCAGTACACCGAATAGGGGTTGAATTCGCTGGCGCTGGTGTCCGGGTAGTAGCTCATTGTCGGGTCGAAGCCGCATCCGTATACCGTGAAGAGGCTTCCGTCCATGTCAACAGGGTCAGGCAATACCCAGAGGCTCGGCGTTACGGTGAAGTCTGCTGTCGAGATCGGTTCTAGGCTGTCCGATCCCATGGATGTGCCGTAGTAGCTGCCGTATGCGTATATCGTGTGGACGCCGCCGTATGTTGCTGGCACCTCATAGGTTACGGAGACGTTGAATTGGCCATCGGAGCCGACTGTCGCGTTGGAGAACCACACCAGCACTGGCTCATCGTAGCAGATGCCGTACCAGTAGAGGTAGACGTTCCCCTCCGGGAAGCCGTAGGCCTCAAACTCCAGCGGAGTGCCGCATGATCCGCTCGATGGGATGACCAAGAGCGTCGAGTTGATGCTGAGGCAGTACTGGTAGAAGAATTCGCCCTGGCTTACCGTGAGGGTGTGTGCCCCCATGGTGAGGACCGGGATAGTCATGCCCGTCCCGTTGAAGTAGCCTGTGCCGTTGGCACTGAATGTGCCGATGACGCTGCCGTCAATCGCTATGACGACGTTGCTGGTTGGGCACCAGTGGTCGCCCTCGATCCATAGCCAGTCGAAGATGTGGGCCTGTATGCAGCCTTCGGAGCAGTTGCCCAGTTCCCCGATATAGCATATGCCGCTCCCGGTTGCGATGAGGTTGATCTCCCTGGACATCTCCCCGAAGTGGAGGGTGCCGACGAGCGCCCCGGTGGAGGCGACAATGACGTCGATGGTGACCACGTCGTAGCCGTCGATGCAGTGGTCGTTCATGAGGTCAATCATATTCCATGTGAAGGTGAACTTGCCCCGGCTGTCCGTGTAGGCCTGCCCGATGAGCGAGCCGTTCTGGTAGGTTATGTTGTAGAGGGTATCTGCAGAGAGCGCGACTCCGCTAATAGTCACCGCGGCGCACGCCGGTCCGTAGTCAGGCGTTATGTCGAGCGCCGGCTGGACGTTGATCACGCCTGCAGCCGCGATGAGCGTTGCAGAGCCATCGAAGATCTTGATGAACTGGTAGTCGTTGGTGATGTCGAACGGGATAGGCCCTGAGAGGACCTTGTAGCTTGTTGTGCCTTCGGCAGTTGTATTGGTTATTGTGCCGATGTAGAAGTCATCCATGCTGCCCAGCCTGTACGTGCTGATCCCCGTCGCCAAGTCGTAGGCCAGGTTCAGGTCGGAGACGCTGAAGCCCGAGGCGTAGAGGACGTCGTCGGCAGTCAGGTTGGAGTAGCCGTTCTTGCTCATGTAGAGGTCGAACTGCGCTCCCGAGAAGTCAACGAGGAGCGTCGAGTTGATTGCGAAGACGATCGTCAGGTAGCCTACGAATGGCGCGGTCGCGCCGTCGATGGCTTCGACGATCATATCGCCTGCAGTCACGTTAACGCTTGTTGTTGCGATGAGGAAGTCGCCGGAGCCGTTATACGTCCCGATGGCAGGGTGGCCCGTCGAGGCGCTGACCGGCGCTGCAAATGTAAGCATTGGAAGCACTAGAGTGGCTAAAATAAAGATAGCTAGACTCTTTCTCATTGTAATTTTCACCATTTGTCAATTAACCATGAGGTAGGTTCCAATTGAGATATAACGGTAGCGCAGAACTAATGATGCGCAGGCCTCAGAGAACTCTCATTTTATTAAGGCAGCAGGGCAGTGCGACGGCAAAGCATGAGGTTTGGATTAATTTATTGAGGTGTGCATTGATGGGGGCGATAACAGTTTTGAGGTGGGGCGCCGTTCGCCCGCAATGGGCAATTGATAAAAAAAGAAGGGGGGCTATGCCCCGATTGCAAGGTAGGTCAAGCCGCTGGGCGACGCAGAGTAGTATGCAAAGCCGTCGTCCTCTGAGATGAGGGACGTCGGCTGGGCAACCCACTCTGAAGAGTACCTGAAGAGTGCGACATCGGCCACATCCAGCCCGTTGGAGGCGAGCCAGGCCTTGGAGACCTTGAAAGAGACCGTGACCGACTCGATCGAGGATGCGGGCACGCCGAGCAGGAGCCTTGCGTATGTGTACGCGGTCACTCCTTCGGGGAGCGCATCGTGGGTCGGGTAGACAGGGCTTATGCTCTGCTCGTCGAGGAGGAGCTGCGCCTTGCGGAAGGTCCTGGACGAGTCGACCTGCAGGCCGTAGAACGCCAGCCCCGAATTGCCGGAGCCGAGGGCGTAGTCGTTCAAGCGGTTCCCTAGGACGTCGACGAATGCGGCGTATTCGAAGCCGCTCGTCAAGGTCGGCTCGACCGGAGGAGCGTACATCTGTCCGGCCCTTGTAGACGGGGTAACCCCGTCCAGTAGGTAGGTGATCTCGTTCTCGAGCAACTCGACGTCGTCGCGGATGCCGTCCGCGTCGCTGTCAGAGCTCATTATGCTCGTGAGGAGGCCGTTGAATATCGTGCTGTTGGCTTGGTTCAGGACAATGACCGCGCAGCTGGCAGACTCCGAAGGGGTGACGCCGAACAAGGCGGTCGCACCGGGCAGGGCGTCCACGTAGAAGCCATAGATGCCGTAGCCGTAGTATTCGTAATTGAGCGTCGTGTTAAGGGTGTTGGGGGCGTTGAGGATGGTGTGGTTTGCCTGCCAAGGGTACATCTGCCAAGCTCCGGAGTAGACCGTGGATACGTATGAAACGCCCATGGAAGACCACAGGGGGTGGCGCGGACATTGGTGCATGATCCACGTGCACAGGATCAGCTTCCCGCCTGACTGGACGTACGCGTACATCGCATCGAAGACCTCTGATTCCAGATGATAGTTCTCTTCGTTGCATATGACCAAGTCCCAATGACCGGCCTCCAATGCCTTCAAGAACGAATACTGGTCCGCATAGAAGTAGGTATAGCTGTATCCCATGCCGTCGAGGGCGACTATCGGCCCGTTATCGCCGACGGAATGCTGCGGGTCGTCGGTGTAGACGAGGATCGAATAGCCGAGCGAGCCGGCAGTCTTTACTGCCATGGCAGTCGGCATTAATGAAAAAATGGACAGCACCAAGACACCTAAAATTGCGGCTCCAAGAGCGCGTGATTTCAAGAGTGACACCTCTTCTCCATTGCTTTGGCAACGGATATAACGCTTCTTATGATCGAGAGGGAGGCGGACGGACTGTTCAGAGAAATGAGCCCTTCAGAAAAGGCGATCGGTGCACCGCTTAGGGGCGGGCAAGGGTTGACGAGACCCGAACCCATCCCCGGCGATGTGTAGTTTGGTGCTACCTTGAGGCTCTGCGGCAGCCCGGACCCGCCCATCCAGACAAAGCGTCGGAGGGCCTGCGGGAGCGCAGGATTCGTAATGATCCGCTTTCATTTTACCATTGGTGTTAATGTTTTCTTAACCAAACCTTCGTTTTAATGTAAACAAAACATTTGCTTATAAAAGTTTGGCTTCACATGAAGCGAGCCCCGATGCGCTGGATGGCTGTGCGAGGCCTAAGCGGTCTTCCGCTGGCAGGCCTGCGCCTACTCCGGCAGCTCCCTGACCAGCGCCTCGAAGAAGGCGTTGACCTTGGCCTTGAAGGCTTCGGTGCCGCAAACGATGGACGCGAAGGACATCTCGCCGTTGAAAGTGCTCGATCCGAAGACGAAGCCGGGGGGGCAGTGCATAGGGCCAGCAGGCAGGACTTCCTCCAAGGGGATGCCGAAGTCGGCGATCCCAGGCTCGATGACGCCTATGTTCGAGAAGGTCGGGATGTAGATGAACGGGGAGATGTAGGGGCCTATGAGGCGCGCCACTGCGTAGCCGGGGGAGAGGACCAGCTCCGCGAGGAGGGCCTGACCGAGCTCCTCGTGCCCCGCCTTCTTCATCGCCATGGTATCGCGGACCCTGCTGAGCGTTGACTCGAAGGGCTCGCTCCGCCGGGCTATCTTCGGGAAGTAGCCCGCAGTAAGGGAGCAGAGGGACCCGCCCCTGCCGCCCGGGAGGTACCTGCGCAGGTTGACCGAGACCAGCACGGGCATCGGCACGCCATGGGGGGGATCGATGACGGTGAAGAGGGCCCGGTAGGAGGCGGCGAGCAGCACGTCCCCCACAGTGGCGCCGCGGCGCTTGGCGTAGGACTTGATGCGGGAGGCGCGCTCCCTGCCTATCCGCCTGATGAAGATTGCAGGGCTCACGTCCCCGCCGGTCTCGCACGGGAACATCCAGCCGGCCCCCNTTACCATTGGTGTTAATGTTTTCTTAACCAAACCTTCGTTTTAATGTAAACAAAACATTTGCTTATAAAAGTTTGGCTTCACATGAAGCGAGCCCCGATGCGCTGGATGGCTGTGCGAGGCCTAAGCGGTCTTCCGCTGGCAGGCCTGCGCCTACTCCGGCAGCTCCCTGACCAGCGCCTCGAAGAAGGCGTTGACCTTGGCCTTGAAGGCTTCGGTGCCGCAAACGATGGACGCGAAGGACATCTCGCCGTTGAAAGTGCTCGATCCGAAGACGAAGCCGGGGGGGCAGTGCATAGGGCCAGCAGGCAGGACTTCCTCCAAGGGGATGCCGAAGTCGGCGATCCCAGGCTCGATGACGCCTATGTTCGAGAAGGTCGGGATGTAGATGAACGGGGAGATGTAGGGGCCTATGAGGCGCGCCACTGCGTAGCCGGGGGAGAGGACCAGCTCCGCGAGGAGGGCCTGACCGAGCTCCTCGTGCCCCGCCTTCTTCATCGCCATGGTATCGCGGACCCTGCTGAGCGTTGACTCGAAGGGCTCGCTCCGCCGGGCTATCTTCGGGAAGTAGCCCGCAGTAAGGGAGCAGAGGGACCCGCCCCTGCCGCCCGGGAGGTACCTGCGCAGGTTGACCGAGACCAGCACGGGCATCGGCACGCCATGGGGGGGATCGATGACGGTGAAGAGGGCCCGGTAGGAGGCGGCGAGCAGCACGTCCCCCACAGTGGCGCCGCGGCGCTTGGCGTAGGACTTGATGCGGGAGGCGCGCTCCCTGCCTATCCGCCTGATGAAGATTGCAGGGCTCACGTCCCCGCCGGTCTCGCACGGGAACATCCAGCCGGCCCCCGACGGGGAGACGCGCGTGCACGACGAGAGGGCCTTCAGCAGCCCGGCGTGCCTCAGGACCTGGAAGGCGGTCCTGCTGCCGCGCAGGTTGCTTGCGGGGCGGTAATCGGGGCGCTCCCCTAGGCGGCGGTAGATGCCTGACAGGAGCCGCAGGTAGTCGGTCGCGGCGCCGCCGTCAGCTATGAGGTGGCTCATCCTGATGTAGAGGGTGTCTGAGTCTGACCTGAAGAGCGCGGCGCGGACCTGGGGGCCGCTGTAGGGGTCGAGCGGCTCCAGTAGGTAGCCGTACATGCCCCGCGGAACCTCACGATCATCCGGACCTGCCGGTCGGAGTCGCCCCCGCTCCTCTTGTTTGCCATATAGCCGATCAGGTCCGGCGTCGTGATAGGCATCTTCAAAGGTATTGCGGATTCGCCGTTGATGCCTGTGGCACTCGAGACCATAGAGGCCGCTCCTTTGTTAATGATGGGACGAGGGACCTTAAATGCGTAGGGGGCGGGGGGAGCGGCTGGCATGGGTTCTGAGGGCAAGTTATTAGCAGGGTGCGAGAGAATGGATGGGAGGCGCTGGAATTGACGCTGAAGCTCTTGCTGGACGAGCATTACGCCGGGCTGAAGCCATACCTGCAGGCGCTGGGGGTTGATGTGACCACGGCGCAGGAGGCGGGGCTGCAGGGGAAGGACGACGTC
>MAGS01000034.1 GCA_001717005.1 Candidatus Methanomethylicus mesodigestus
GAGATGTGTATAAGAGACAGTATGTCTACTTATTATTTACAAATAACAATAATTGTTTTTATTAATTAGAGCAAATAATTGCCAAATATGTTAGTAAAAAGGGGATGGGTCACTCGAATTGGGTTGCGTAGTGGCAGGAGGCATAATGGTCATTGTCAAGAAGCTGCATAGCAGGTTTCTCGGCACCGCATTTGGATGTGGCGTATTGGCACCTCGGATGGAACCTGCAGCCTGAAGGAGGGTTTATCGGACTCGGAACCTCTCCCGGCAGCAGGACGATGTTTATCTTCCGCTTTGGATCTGGCACCGGCACTGCGGACATCAATGCGCGCGTATACGGATGCAAGGGTTTGTCGAAGAGCTTCTCGGTCGGTGCAGACTCCACGATCTCACCAAGGTACATCACCATGACCCTCTTTGAGATCTGCCTAACCGAACTCAGGTCATGGGAAATGTAGAGGTAGGAGATGCCGAGGCGCTCCTGCAGCTCCATGATCAAGTTCAGTATCTGCGCCCTGATCGAAACATCGAGTGAAGAAACCGGCTCGTCGGCAATTATGAATTTCGGATCGACGGCTATGGCCCGTGCGATGCATATTCTCTGCCGCTGTCCGCCGCTAAATTCGTGAGGGTAACGTTCGGCGTGGTAAGGCTCTAGACCAACAAGCTCAAGCAACTTGTAGACCTTGTCCTCCCACTCGTTGCGAGGTATATGCCGGTGGATCCGGAAGGGCTCGCTGATTATGTCAAACACAGTCATCCGGGGATCAAGTGAAGCATAGGGATTCTGGAAGACCATCTGCATCGAGCGACGCAGCTTTAGTTTCTCCTCCCTCGAACCCTTGCGGAATATCTGAACGCTGTCAGTCCCGTTGAAGAGCACCTGCCCTGAGGTTGGAGGTTCGAGATTGATCAATACCTTTCCAGTCGTAGTCTTGCCGCAGCCGCTCTCGCCCACTAGGCCGACAGTCTCTTTTTGGTCGATCGAGAAGCTGACGTGGTCTACGGCATGGACTCGCCCGATGGTCTTCTTCAGGATTATGCCTCGGGAGTATACGGGGTAGTACTTCACGAGGTCCTTGACTTCGATAAGTGCGGTCATCTCAAGCCCCCCTCCTTAGCTCGCGCCACCTGTGGCATGAGATGAAGTGATCGCCGCCGACGTCCTCAAGCGGCGGCTTCTTCTCTTTGCAGAGGGCTACGGCGTATTCGCACCTCGGATGGAACCTGCAGCCCGTCGGCGGGGTGATCAGGTTCGGTATGTTCCCAGGTATGGAGATCAGCTTCCTCGTCTGGTCAAGACGCGGGACGGCCTTGAGCAGCGCTGCCGTGTAAGGGTGCGGCGCTTCGAAGATCGTTTCAATCGGGCCTATTTCCATCACGTGTCCTGCATAAAGGACCACTACGCACTTGCACATCTCCGCAACCACGCCCATATCGTGGGTGATCATCACCAAAGTCATGCCAATGTCCTTCTGGAGGTCTTTCAGCAGGGAGATGATTTGAGCCTGAATAGTGACATCCAGACTGGTGGTCGGCTCATCTGCAAACAGCAGCTGCGGGTTAAGCAACAATGCCCTGGCTATGCAGATGCGCTGTTTCATGCCACCGCTGAACTGATGCGGGTACCGCCTTATAGCCTCCTCTGGATCAGGGAGACGGGTGAGCTTGAGCGTCTTGATTACAGTTTCGATAGCTGCGTCCTTCTTCACCTTGTCGTGTTGAATTACGATGTCGGATAGTTGATTGCCGATTGTGAAGAGAGGGTTCAGCGAGCTTGTGGGATCCTGAAATATCAAAGATATCCGCTTTCCACGGTAGCGCTGCATCTCACCATCCTTCTTCTGGACCAAATCCTCCCCGTCGAAGAGGATTTTTCCGTCAACGATCCGCCCGGGCTTGGGGACGATCCTGAGGACGGACTGGGCAGTTACGGATTTTCCGCTGCCGCTCTCGCCCACCAGACCAAGGGTGCAACCTTTTTCAACATTGAAGGAGACATCATCCACGGCCTTCACGACGCCTGCTTCGGTGAAGAAGTGGGTCTTCAGGTTTGAGATTTCCAGAAGGTTCATCGTGATCACTCCCTAAGCCTTGGGTTCAACGCATCGGCGATTCCATCACCGAAGAGGTTGAATGCCAAAACCGTGAGGAATACGGCCAATCCAGGAAAGACCTCGCTCCACCACGTCGTGCTCATGTCCGAATAGCTCTCCTCCATCAGCCTGCCCCAGGTGTAGGTGTTCGGGTCGCCAAACCCCAAAAAGGATACGGCAGCCTCTACGAGGACTGCGCTAGCCATGGAGAGAGTTGCCAAGACGATGATCTGCGGCAGGACGTTCGGAAATACATGCTTCAGCATGATCCACCAGGAGCTGGCACCCAAGCTCTTCTCGGCTTGGATGAATTCGGTCTCCTTCAGCCTTAACACTTCGCCTCGGACGACCCTTGCGTTGCCGGCCCATGCGAAGATGGAGACTATCAGAATGATCATCGTGAGACCTATGGGTATATTGATACCAAGGAAGGAGTAGAATGGCTCAGCATTCCCGAGCTGGAATATCCGCGCGAAGACCAAGATCAGAAGCAGGCTTGGGAATACTAAGAAGATCTCGGTTATCCGCATCAGTAATTCGTCGATATATCTCCCAAAATACCCTGCGGTGATGCCGACAGCAACGGTCAGCACGGTCGTGATCAGAGTGGCGGCTACAGCGACGTAAATCGTGTAAACTGAACCATGCACAATCTCGCTGAAGACGTCCAGCCCCATTCGGGTTGTCCCAAATGGATGCTTCCAAGATGGTGCCTGGGCGGCCTCGCCATCATAGAGTGGCTTCAGGGCATCAGGGGCAGGACGGGCAGGGTAGGGGGCAATAACGGTATTGAATATGGCAACAATGAGGAGTACCACGATCATTCCGAGCCCGAAGAGCCCTGATTTGTGCTTCTTGAACCGCCTCCACGCAACTGCCCACTGGCTTGCGCCCCTTCTCTTGGTTTCACTGTCTGTGTCTTTCCCTGAGAGGGAAGCGCTGTTACCGGTCTCGTTTTTGCGGTTTCTTCTGAGTGTTAACATCCCCATTCCCCTAATCGATGTGTATCCTCGGGTCGATCCAAGCGTAAGAGAGATCAGTTATGATGTTGGCAACAAGAATCATGATTGCAACAATCATAGTCGTGCCCATGATGAGGGGGAAATCAAGCTTTGATACGGCATTGACATAAGCCCTGCCCAGTCCGGGCCAACTGAAGACAGTCTCTGTCAGAGGTGCCCCAGCAAGCGACGCTCCGATCGAGAGACCCAAGAGAGTTATCAATGGTGTTATCGCATTCTTCAATGAATACTTGTACAGAACTTTCCGCTCTGAGATGCCGCTTGCGCGTGCGGCCATAACGTAGTCCTGCCTCAGCACCTCAAGCATCCCTGCACGGAGCAGGCGCACATTGTAAGCAAGGCTTGCCAGCGTTAAGACGGTCACAGGCATCACTAGATGCGCCAACGCGTCCAATGTGGGATCAGATATCCCGAATACGGGCCATAGCTTTGGGGACCCATAGGCGCCCGCGGAGGGAAGCAGCCCCATATGATAAGATAGCACGATTATGAGTACAATCCCGAACCAGAAGACAGGAAGTGAGACTCCGGCTATGGATATGCCGGAGATGGTGTAGTCGGCCGCTGAACGCTGCTTGAGCGCGGAGTATATGCCGGCAGGGATGGAGATAAAGAAGGCCAAGAAGATCGATATCAGTTGAAGCTTTAGCGTCTCGAAAAGATAGAAACTTATGATTTCGTTGACAGGCCGCCCCCCATAGAGCGACTGCCCAAAGTCCCCCTGCAGGAAATGCGTGAGCCACCGCACATACTGTGCTGGGATCGGAGTGTCAAGCCCATAGTAGTGCCTCAGAAAATCCCTCTGCGCCTCGGTTATTCCAGGATTTCCTGCGGTGGCAATCTGGATAGGGTCACCGGCAGCGTACATGACCAAGAAGCTTACGATTGAGATTCCGATTATGAGAGGGATCATGTAGATGCCGCGGCGTATAATGTACTTAACGAACCCCATTCCCTATCAACACGAATCCAATACTGATTTCCTTTAATATATAAATGTTTATAGATTAGTTTACCAATTAATAAATTTTGATTTACATTATAAAATATTTATTTTAATTTTAAAGCGACATCTAAACCAGAAGTGGTCGCGCCCATGATCAAGATCTCCTTTTTTCTGTCGGATTGGCCGCGTATTATGCATATGGCAGATTGGGGGACGTGCAAGCTCTTAGAGATTATCTTGATGACGGAGAGGTTTGCCTTGTTGTCTTCAGGGGGTTCCTTTGTCTGGATATGAAGTTCATCGCCTACCCAAGCGAGTTCGTTTTTACCGGAGGACGGCCTGACGTATACGCTCAGGATGACGCCGCTCTTGGTTTGTCGCATTGCCAAATCATTCGCCCCAGCCAATCCTGATCTCTGGGATCGGCAGTATTAAGATTTTCCAAGTCGGCTGGAAACAGCGAGTGCATGTCATTTGATGATGATCCCTTTGCGAACCTTAACGGCGTTGTGCTCACAGACCTCGTGGCATGAGTAACACGCAATGCACTTGGAGACCTCGACTTCGGGATACGGTGAGAGCAGGATTGCCTTTGTTGGGCATATCCCGGCGCATTCGCCGCATCGAGTGCACCTAGAGCGGGTGAATGATACGGGAGATTTGTAGTGGCTAACAAGGGAATGCCCATAAAGAGTGACACTGCTGAGTATGCTCGAGGGCAACCTGAATTTGGTTACGGTAGGAGCGTCCCCCAAGACCTCGATCTCATTGAATGATTCAGGGCCGAGGGAGCGATCGACTGCTTCCCTGATATACGGAACGCGCATTGGATCGACGCCGGCCATCCTGAAGGCGACCATATCAACCGCCACGGCGTCGGTTCCGATGAGTATGCGCCCGACGGCCTTCGGTGACCCGCTCGACGGCCCGTTTCCCTCCATGCAGATGATGGCGTCCATGATGTTGAGGTCGATTACTGGCCTCAGAGCAGAATAAACGTCCATTATGGCCTTCCCAAACCGCTCAGGGGTATTGCCGACCTTGTGGATTGCGCCCTTACCCGAGCCCTGTATGCTGCCCATTACAATGTTCTTGACAGATCCGGTCATCAAGGTCTGGACGTGGGTCTTCAGCTTTGGCATATTTATCACCCGGTGCTGCATGATCGGCTTCGCTATCCCAACCAAATCGATCAGTTGCCCATCCGGTGTGATCAGCTCGGGGGAGATGTCCTCGAAATCAACGTATATTGCGCCAAGCGAGGTGACAACTTCCATCATGCCGGATTCTTTGAAGACCTTCTTGGCCTTACCAGGATAGGCATTCCCCGGGGAGTCTCCTACGCGCGGCAGATACCCCTTATCCTGAAGGAAGGCGATTGCTGCCTTTACCAGCCGCGGATCGGTGGTAACGCCGCTCGCCGAGTCCTTCGAATTGAGCATGTTTGGCTTCAGAAGGTAATTCCTGCCGGGGGCAGGGGTCCACCCGATGAGCGAGATCCCACGATAGAGGGCAGGCGCTATTGCGGCACCATCTGATGCGTTGACGACCGCAACTTTGTATGTCATATCAAAAGGTAATCTCTACGAGGAAAATAAAAATGAATCGGAAGGCATCAGCTCGTGCGCGCTGCTACCGCCTTCCTCAGATATAATTTTTCGCGCATGTCCCTCCAATTGGGCGCTTCGCGGATAAGATTCTGCTCCTTCAGCATCTTGATTGCATACTTTATCGTCCGCGGGGGGATATCGGTCTTCTCGAAGATCATGCGCTGCGTTATAAAATCCTCGTTTGGGATTACTTCAAAAACTCGCGTTACTGTCTCTGGAAGGGCTTTCGCAAAGTAAATACCCCATTGGAATTACCTCATGACGCATTAATGCGGCTTGCTAAAAAAGGGTTTCGCTAGGTGCAACGGCACAGTTTTGTGGCACAGATCAGGCCGAAGAGAGCCTTTGCTCTTTGGCTGACCTCTTCTTCGTTACCGCGCTCAAGGGGCTTGGATCTGAGGAGATCTAGCCCGTATTGGAGCGTTGGCAGCGACGAATCCCCCCGGCGATCCAGCACCGCATCAAGGTGTGGCTGGAGGTCGGCGAAGTGACCGGATCGGATCCCCTGCCTTGCGCGTCCCAGAAAGAGTGAGGCGGAGGCGGATCTTAGCTTGGCCAGGGCCGCTTCGTGCCCGTCCTCGGGGGCAATGCTGAGGAGGGCTGCCCGGGTATGCGACTCGAAGTCAAACGATTCTGCCTCGACGGAAGTTGGCAGCCGCGGGACATTTGCTGAAGCGACACTATTTGCGTTCAGCTGCTGCAGGCGCCCATCCAGGATCGAGTCTGAACGCCGACAAGCGCTACACTCACCGGGATCGCAAAGGGCGATGCACTCGATTGCCGGCGAGGCGGTTCTTGGGCAGATTCGGCCTGAGTGTTAGCTCAGTTAACCGCTGCCCAGAGCTGCCGCATCGCCCTGCTGAGCTGCATGAAGGCGTCTTCCTCGCCGAGTGCCCTCCGGATGAGCATGCGGCCTTCCTTGAAGGCCATTATGGCCCGCCCGTCATGCTCAATCCGCGCTATGCCGAGGGATGGGGACACCTTTAGAGAGGGGATAAATCTGCCAAAGATGCGGTCAAGCGAGATCATGTCGTAGTAGCCATGTTTTGCATGCATGCCGGACGCCAATGAGACCTCGACGGTCACCATTTTGGCATCGCTCGGGCAGGGATTGATGTAGGAGATCCCCGGTTTGGAGGGGGAATCCCTTGCGGCAGGGTAGTGTATCAATCCGGGATCGAACGCGCCAGTCCTGAAGAAGAGGCACTTGTCTAGGGGCATCTCCCCGCTGCAGTACCTCCTCAACGCAGTTATGCAGGACGGGTTGCCGCAATAGCCACAATCAGCTCTTGGGAATTTAGAATATGCCTCAAAGATCGAATTCATTCAATCAATCGCCTCATGCAATTGTTTTAGCGATCTCGCTGAGAGTATCCACAAACAGGTCAACCTCGGAGAGTGTGTTGTAGAGGTAGACGGATGCCCTGACGGAGCCCTCTGCGACCCCAAGCAGCTCCTTCATTAGAGGCAGCGCGCAGTGATGCCCTGAACGGACCATTATGCCAGCAGCCGAGTCGAGCGCCAAGGCCACGTCGTGGGAATTCATGCCTTGGACGTTGAAGGAGAAGATGCCTGCCCTGTCGCCGGCGTTGGGGGGGCCGTAGATGTTCAGCCCGGGAACCTCTGGCAGCCGGTCCATCATCCGACGGGTCAATGCGTGCTCGTGGTCGGATATGTTCTGCATCCCTATAGAACTGAGGTAATCGGCCGCTGCGCCCAGCCCTATCGATTCGGCTATTGCAGGCGTTCCGGCCTCGTACTTGTATGGGCCCCTCCGCAGCCGATAATAATCGATCCCCACGTCCTCGATGGTGCCGCCCCCGACGCACAGGGGCGCGACACGCTCCTGCAAGTCGCCCCTTATGAACAGCCCGCCGGCGCCTGTCGGACCGCACATCTTGTGGCCTGAGAAGGCAAAGAAGTCGCAGCCCAGGTCGCCCACGTCCACCCTGGTGTGGGGCACTGATTGGGCGCCGTCGACGGCAACGAGCGAGCCTTGCTCATGTGCGAGCTTTGCCACCTCCTTGACCGGAAGCCTGACGCCCAAGACATTAGATACGTGGGCAATAGAGACGAGCCTAGTCTTGCCATCGATGGCTGCTTCGAAATCGGACAGATTGAAGAAGCCCTGACGGTCAGAGTTCACTATCCGAAGATCAAGTCCGAATCGCTCTTTCGCGCGCTGCCATATGACGAAGTTCGAATGGTGCTCCTGTATAGTTAGGACGACCCTGTCGCCCCGCTTGAATTGCACGCCGTTGGCGATCAGGTTCAGTGCCTCGGTGGAGTTGCGCAGGAGTATGAGCTCGTCCCTTCCGGCCCCTATGAACCTCGCAATCCTCTCCCTCGCCGCTTCAAATTCATCCGTCGCGCGCTGTGAGGCCCGGTATATCCCCCGCCCTACATTTGCCCGGTAATCATGGTAATATTCGATCATCCTCTGGATGACCGGATCGGGAGTTAGGCTGCTAGCGGTGGAGTCGAGATAGACCCTGCCCTCCTTCAAGAACGGAAAGTCCTTCCTTATGGCTTCAACATTCAGCATGTCGACACCTCAAGGTTTGATGATCACAGGGAGACGCGTTTGGCAAATGCCGACGCGCACGTAATATTTTAATCAGCGTATCTATTTAAGATGGTTTTCTGCAAACGGGAGCGCACTTTATCATTGCATTTTAAAAAATACAGGCGTTAGTAACGTTTATATTCCCATGATGAGAAAAAGAGAAACGTTATGGAGGGAAAGCAATGGGAAGAACTGGAATACTGATTGCGATCGCGGTTATAGGGTACTTCCTCGGTGTTGCAGGCTATTACGTGTTCAAGAACCTTGAGCCGTGGCTTAGTCAGTTTTTGCCTACGTTGCTGCAGGCAGAGTGGCTGATATCGGGATTTGTCGGAGCGATCTTTGCGGTAATTCTTGTGATAATTTGGTCGTATTCGTCAAAGGGACAGTAATGGCAGGCCCGATAAAAACGACAGGCCATTTTTTTGGCCTTATGGATTAATTATATCCGGGCGAGCACTAAGACATTGACCTATTTCTAGGGCGCCTTGGGAAGGAGAGCAGACGCTGTCAAATCGGTCTTGTCAGGCGTTGGTGATTGCCTGTTGGTGAGCCGGTATTGTATCAGCCAATAGTTGTTGCTTGAATTAAAGACAGAGTCGATCACCTTGCAGTCGAACCCGAATACGTCCAAGAGGCCGAGGAAGAAGAACCCCCAGACAGAGGGAGGTATTGGAAAACCGCGGTCGGCTGCAGTCTTGTAAGCGAGGGTCAAGCCTCCGCTCAGCTCACACGTAATTAGATTTACAGGATCGTCGTAGGAATATTTGGCCTGCACCCCTTCATATATCAGGTACAGCGAGCTGAGGACGCTGAGGGAGTTTGCAAGCGTTGTCTGGACATAATTTGTGGGCCCCTTCATCATCGATTCGAGCGTCTTCTTTCCCAGATCGGCAAACGCAGCGTCCCTCTTTTGCCCGAAGTTGGTGGTGATCAGGTCCATAAGATACAGGTAGAGGAGGGGAGACGCCTGATTCTCCTTCGGGTTTATGATGGCGTCTTCAGGCATCCATGAGTTCTCGATAACCGGAAGCAGAGTACTAAAGTCCTTGCCTGAGGTCCATTCGATGCCCGTCAGCGAGTTCTTCATCAACTCGCACACGCTGCCGCCCGAATAGTGCTCAACAGATATTGTTGAACTTCTGTTGTCGAGGAGGAACATCCTCTTGAAGATAAGAAGCTCTTTGCCATCCGAGAAAAGCATGCTCACCTGTGGTGCGAACGGGACGTATTTGATAGTTATGAGTTCGGTAAAGCGTCTGAGGATGGCGAGATCGCTCTTGTTTGCGTTGATCATTATCTTGACCGGTACCTCGTTCAGAGCGGCGTGGTTGAGCAATTCGTAACAGTACAATGATACTATCTCCAGCCCTTCGTGGTTCAGGAAGAGGAGCAGCTCCTCCGAACTGTTGTTAATAGTTTCGGTTATGCTCTTGATAGCGTCATCCTGTTTGCGCGTAACCCAATACTCCTTCTTCTCGAACTGGTCGCTTGCGGAGGAGGTTTCGTGTAGCTTCCGCAGTTCCTGAATTGTCCTTTTCATAGTCTTCAGGTCTTGCTCCATACTCCGTATCGGGCTGAGCAGAGAGCTATCGGGGGCGTGGCCCTTTGCTTTAATCGGCTTGCCAGGCATAATGCTGACAAGTTTCCTCTTCTCCAGGTTCTTCAAGACGGGGTAAATCTTGGTTCTCGGGACATTGCTCTTTGCTTCAATATCCTTAATTCCGCTTGGCCCATTTCTAATCAGAGTTAAATATACCATGGACTCATAATCAGTAAGTCCAAATTTGGACAGGGACTGGGCGAGCGGCTTAATTTGTGACTCCAAACGGTGTCACCGAAGCGACAGATACTGCGGTTACACTACTCTCTGGTCACACTAGCCTTATAAATTTTTCATAAGAAAACGTAGAGTGGTGACCGAAAGTGAGCAATTTCTCAAAGAACTGGGAGAGGAAAGAACAACCTGGTCTCAGCTCAAGAATCAGAGGTTCTGTTAACCCACCAGGCCCCCTGAAACCAAGGCTCGAGCAGGCAGTAAGGTCGATTCAGCTCCAGATGCAGAAGCTGGACATCGCGAATCAGAGGTTCCAAGAAAGGGACCGCATGATGTTCAACAAGGTAGTTGATGCTTACTCGAAGCACGATATCGACCATGCCAAGATCTATGCTAACGAGCTGGCAGAGATCAGGAAGATGTCCAAGATGCTGATGCAGGCCAAGATGGCGCTTGAGCAGATCGTCATGAGGCTGAGCACGGTAACTGAGCTTGGAGACATCGTGATGACGCTTGCACCCGCAATGGGCGTAATCCGAAACGTCAGGAGCGGAATCTCCTCGCTACTGCCAGAGGCAGAGAGAGAGCTCGGAGACATCAGCACTGTCCTGAGCGGAATACTCGTCGATGCCGGACAGAGCGGCGGACTGAGCCTCAACTTCGAGAGTGCCAACGAGGATGCACAGAAGATACTCGGCGAGGCAGCGGTCGTTGCCGAGCAGAGAGTGAAGGAGAAGTTCCCAGAGCTCCCAGCGGGCATAGGGACCGGAGAGAAGACAGGGTTCTAGGAGCGCAAATAATTGCCACTCCTTTTTCCCTTATTTTTTTCTCAGGAGACGACTCTAGAGAAAGTGATCAACGTTCAAGCTTACACGAAAACCCATATCCCCAAAAAGTCTAGTCCTTAGAGGTGGAGAAAAATTGAAATTGAACTTTTTTAAGCGTGCTCCACCTCTAAAGGACGCTTTGGAGGAGACGATAATCAGACTCAGGCAGCAGCAGAGGAAGCTTGAGCTGCTCGACAGCAGGCTAAAGAGCAGGGCTACGACGCTTTTCGACTCCTGCTCTTCAGCAATGACGAAAAGGGATGCAGATAGAGCTAAGATTTACGCTAATGAACTCACCGAGGTCAAAAAGGTCAGAAAGACCGTTACTAATGGCCTCTTATTGCTGGAGCAGCTCGTGCTCAGAATGGAGACATTGAAGGAGATAGGCTCCACGTTTGCACAGCTCCAGCCTACGCTTGAGGTGGTCAAGAACATCTCAGGCCAGCTTTCAGAAGTCATGCCAGAGGTATCCAACGAGTTGTCCCAGATAGGCAGCGCACTCGATGACGCCATGATCAGTATGAACATAGGCGTCGGCCAGGAGGCGCTCGTGCACATCCCTGAAAGCGCCATGAATGACGAGATCCTGGATCAAGCATGCGAGTTCCTTAAGAACAGACTCGACTCAGAGCTGCCATCGGTACCAAACGAAGTGATAGTGAGAAAAGCAATTGCCATCGGCGGAGACGAAGAGGAGGAGGGGACAGACGAGGAATTCGACTTTGCCCCCGTCCAGAACCGGATGGTAGCGGTGAATGATTTCGAGCCCATGAAGGAGAGGGCGCTGTTGGAATACCTCAAGGAGAACGGAGGCGCACTTGAATTTGGAGACTGCAGCAGCCGATGCAGGATCTCGGAGAAGGATCTGCCCAAAGTGATTGAGGGACTATCTAAGAAGGGGCTAATCAGAATTCAGACAGTTGAGGAGGCAGTGGTAATTGACAATGAACGCGGCAGCTATACTCGAATCTGATGGAAAGAGGTATGCCATGGAGGCGATGCGCCTCGATAGGCAAGGCTCGAAGGGCATGGCTATCACGTATTACCAGAAAGCAATCGAGTCATTCATGAGGCTGGTAAAGCTCGATCCCAACTACGAGCTCAATCGGATATACATACAGAAGGCCATGGAGTACCAAGAACGGATAAAGGTACTTCAGGTCGGGCATGCAGCAGACTCGGACGACAGCGAGCCGGAGATCTTCCCCAGCAAGCCGACCATGGAGAGCCCAACCGCCCCCTCGAAGCCGGGGGAGGCTGTGCAGCAGCAGAAGGCAGGGGTTTATGACCAGCTGCTCATAACAGAGAAGCCTAACGTCAAGTGGGAGGATGTTTCGGGCCTCGAGGTTACCAAGAAAGCACTGAGAGAGGCGATCATCTATCCGACTATGCGTGCGGACCTCTTCCCGCTCGGATGGCCGAGGGGGATACTGCTGTATGGCCCGCCCGGATGCGGAAAGACGCTCATAGCGGCTGCAGTGGCAACAGAGATCGACGCCGCATTTTACTCTGTTGACGCAGCATCGATCATGTCTAAGTGGCTAGGCGAGGCCGAGAAGAATGTCGCCAAGCTGTTCAGGTCGGCGAGGGAGAAGACGTCCAACGGCCAGCCTGCAATCATATTTGTTGATGAGATCGACTCTCTGCTGGGGACCAGGTCCCAAGAGGTGGGCGGCGAGATCAGGATGCGGAACCAGATCCTGAAGGAGATGGACGGGCTTACAGACAAGAGCAAGAACCTGCCGCTTTATGTCATAGGCGCCACCAACAAACCATGGTCCCTTGACAAGGCTTTCATACGCCGCTTCCAGAAGAGGGTCTATGTCCCTATCCCAGATCGCGAGGCTAGGAGACGCATGTTTGAGATCTATACAAAAGAGCTCAATATGAGCGGCGTGGACCTTGACACGGTTACACAGAAGACAGATGGCTACTCAGGCAGCGACATCAGGGACATCGCGCAGGCCGCCCAGCTCAAGGTTGTCAGCGAGTTCTTTGAGTCGGGCAAGGCATCAGACAAGACGGCGAAGCCGAGAGCTATAACCATGGATGATTTCATAGATGTCGTTAACCGGAGAAAGCCGAGCGTGCAGGCAGAATCCCTAGAGATCTACACGAAGTACGAGAATATGTTCAAGGCCGAGTGAGGCCATCCCAATCTTTTTTTAATTCTGCAGCACAGTATCTGTCATGAGATGGATAGTTTCCCATGGAGATACGGATGGGATTTGTTCGGCAGCGATAGCGTTATCCGCGTTCAAGGATGCCAAGCTTTACTTCTCGCACCCGGTCGGACTAGCAGAGGACCTGGCTCATGTCGACGGGGATGTTGTAATCTGCGATATAGCATTGTCAGAGAGTGTATTCAGGCAGGTGGTGAGGGAGTTGAACAGGATATCGCAAGGGGGCAACAAGATCATTTATGTTGATCATCACCCACTCCCCCAGATGTTCGATGCAAAGGAGTTCCCCGCCGAGCATGTGCATTCGGCAACGTCGTGCGCTGCAGAGCTTACTTATACGCGGCTTATGAAGGATGGCCCGAAGGCGATGCCAGAGGACATGAGCAGAGTCGCCATATTTGGCGCGATAGGCGACTACCTCGACAAGACATATGAGATAGAGAGGCTGCTGAACAGATGGGAGAAGCGCGGCCTATACCTCGAATCGGGCCTCATAATCCAAGCTATAGATGCGCTGGGCAGGAATCACGACAGCAAACGGAAGATAGCACATTTTCTGGCAGCCGCCAAGACGCCGAGCTCAGACGAGTGGGNCATTAACAGAATTTTATCGAAATATTTATTAATGTAAATTATTGTTAGTTGCGAAGCAATACTTTGGAGGAAGAAGAAATGAAATTCAAATGTCCTGAATGCGATGGAGACATTGAGACTAAAGAGGTTATCGAGGGCGAGATAATAAGCTGCGGGGACTGCGGCGCTGAGCTCGAAGTTGCCAAGAACAACAAGGGAGAATTTGTACTCAAGACCGCAGAGTCCGAAGGCGAAGACTGGGGAGAATAACATTTGCCGCCATCCATCTCCCTTCTTTATGACAGGATCAGAGTCGAAGAGAAGGAGCTCATCAATGCAGCGCAGAAGAGGGGAGTGGATTTTAAGGCAGTGGACGCCAAAGAGCTTCACCTGACCATAACCGACCCCGGCAAGGACCGCGAACTGTTTGGCGAGGTAGCGCTGGAGAGGTGCGTCAGCCACTTCAGGGGGCTCCACATCACAGCAATACTGGAGAACATGGGCATATGCGTAATAAATTCGCATAAAGTCGCCTCGATCTGCGGCAACAAGCTACTGTGCAGCATGTCCTTGGCCAAGGCAGGGATACCTACCCCCAAGACGATAGTTGCGTTCACGAAGGAGGAGGCGATGACAGCGGTAGAGGAGATAGGCTACCCGGCAGTCATAAAGCCTGTATTTGGCAGCTGGGGGAGGCTGATAGCGCCTCTGAAGGACCGCGAGACGACCCAAGCGATCCTGGAGGACAGGGAGGAGATGGGAAACCCCCTTTACCAGATCTACTACATACAGGAGATGGTGAAGAGGCCGCCAAGGGACATACGCACGGTCGTGGTCGGAGACCTCATCGCGGCATCCATATTCAGGTATTCGGCTCCCGACGATTGGAGGACAAACATCGCCAGAGGCGGGCACGCAGAGTCGTTCCCTGTGAGCGGTGAGCTCAGGGAGATGATCCTGAAGGCGGCGGAGGTCGTCGGCGGGGGCGTGCTCGGCGTCGACGCGATGGAGACTGAGAACGGATTCGTCATCCATGAGGTCAACAGCACGGTAGAGTTCAAGGGTGCGATGTCTGCATCTGAAGTCGACATCCCGGGCAAGATAATAGAGTATGCCTTAGGTCTTGCTAAAAGGTAGATTCCCTCTTCAGCTCGGCGATCTTGGCGTCTAGCCCAGCGAGGTAGCGCTGGAGGGAATCGAGCAATTCAAGCACGGACTCCCTCTTCGCATCAAGCTCTTCAAGCTCCTGCTTGATTGACTCCGTCTCCAGCAACGCAAAGATGCTGGGGCGAGTGATGAATAGGCTCTCTGATCCAAAGATGTCTTTCATGAAACTCTCGAATAGGCGGTTTATGCCCAACGCGATTTGGCTTTGCTTCAGCAGCACGCTCTCAAGGGTCCGCTTGCCGTTATCGGTTATGATGTAGGTCTTGCACTTTCTTCCGTTGTGGACATACCATTCGCCGTGGACAAGCCCCTCGGTCTCGAGCTTCTTTAGGACGGGATATACGCCGCCAGGGGTGGGATTCCATGAGCCGTCTGTCGTCACCCTTATCGAACGCATTATGTCGTAACCGGTGAGCGGCTTCTCGTTTATCATCAGGAGCAATGCCATGCCCATGTACCCCTTCTTGCTCCATTCCAAGCTCTTGGAGACAGGGTCGCTGACCATCTGCGTTCACCATCTGAGATATATTTGAATCCGATATATGAACCTTGCGATAGGAATTCAATTCCATCGAGTTGAAATATGCTGCTATAGATGATTTTCAAACATTCGGGTGTACAGCATGAAAAAGACAGTGCTAATTGGATTCGCAGCGATGTTTGCGTTGACGCTCTCATTGGGAGCGTATGCTGCGGTCTTCGGACAAGCGGAGATGGTTCACTTCTGGATCGCTTTCCCTGCAGGGAATGTGACAGAACCTATAACAATGAGGGGGGCAGGCCCTCCAGTATCCATGGCGCCGATAATAATAAACCTCGATCAGAGAGGGGTGCTGAAGAACATGCTCAACCCCAGTATCGAGGCCTTTTCCACGCACTGGATATATAACCTTGGAAAGAAGCCGGTCAGGGTGCAGCTAGAGCTCACAAACACCACCTTCCCCGTCCAGTGGGAAGTCAGTGCGAATCTGCCTTATGATGAGGAGACGCGCACATTCACGGAGCTTCTGTATCCCGGGCAGTCGATCAAGAATTTGGGAATAGACTGGTACTTCAGAATCCCTGCTTACTACATGGACGAGAAGATAATTTACCAAGGAGGACTGAAGGTCATCGATGCTGATACAAAGCAGGTTTTGACATTCATACCGATAATCATCGGTCATGGTCAGGAGATTGTTGGAGGGGTGGCTGACTGTTGCAGTTAAATTTCAAGGAAACTCTGATCAAGAATAAGATGCGCTACATCGCTTTGGTTGCAGGCTTCTTCTTATTCGTCGCGCCCTTCGCTCTCTTCAGCCGGCTGGTCTACTATGCCATAGGCAATCTGGCAGAACCGACGCTCCACACGATCTGCCTCCGGATGCCTATTGACTGGATATTCAGCGGGA
>MAGS01000035.1:0-9900 GCA_001717005.1 Candidatus Methanomethylicus mesodigestus
GGGAGTGGCTGGGCAGGCTTGAGGGGTTCAGGATCTTCGTCTTCCACACCGCGCTCGACGAGATCAAGGGCGAGGACGAGAGGTACGAGTCGATGCCGTCGTCCCTGCTGCCGGAGGGGTTCGACTACTACGCCGGCGGGCACATCCACAAGGTGATCGACATGGACCTGGGCGGGCGGCGCGTCGTCTACCCGGGCCCGCTCTTCACGGGGTGGGGGAGCGACCTCGAGGCGACCGCAGGCGGCGTGGCGAGGGGCTTCTTCATGGTCGAGGCGGACGGCAGCGGCAGGGTGAGCAAGGAGTTCATCGAGACCGCCCCATTCAAGGGGGAGCTGATAAAGATCGAGGCGAGGGGCGAGACGGCCTCGCAGCTCAATGCGAGGCTGGAGGCGATCACGGGCGAGCACGACGTCGGCGGGAAGGTCGTCGTCCTGAAGGTCAGCGGCGAGATCTCGAGCGGCAGGACGAGCGACGTCGATTTTGCGGGCGCCAGGAGGCGGATCGCCGATGCAGGCGCGATCTACGTCCACCTGAGCAGGAACCAGCTCAGGGCGAGGGAGATGGAGAGCGCCAGCGTCCACGGGGAGACGACATCGCAGATCGAGGAGGGGGTCCTCAGGGAGATGGCTGGGGGGGTCAAGGGCAGGAGCGAGAGGCTGACGAAGTCCTGCGTCGAGGTCGCGAGGCAGCTCCTTGCGCAGCTCAGGTCGCCTAAGCTTGAGGGTGAGACCCAGAGGGACTACGACGCGAGGATGATGGCGGCGGCGAAGGCGGTCCTCGGGGCGGACGCAGGGTGACCTAGCATGATTCTCAAGGAGCTCAGGCTGAAGAACATAAGGACCTACGAGCACGACACGATCGAGTTCCCGAATGGGATCATGCTCTTCGAGGGCGGGATAGGATCAGGCAAGTCGACCATACTCCTTGCGATCGAGTTTGCACTCTTCGGGCTCGGCGAGGAGAGGGGGAACACCCTGCTGACGCTTGGGAAGAACGAGGGCGAGGTCGAGCTGGCGTTCGAGGTCAACGGGAAGCCCTACGCAGTCCACCGGAAGCTGGTGAGGACAAAAAGGGGGGCGGGGGCGCGCTCTGGCGCACACGTGCCGGGCGCGGTGGTGCAGGACGACTGCTGGATAGAGCACGACGGCGTGGTCGACAGGCTCTCGGCGAGGGACATGAAGGTCAAGGTCCTCTCGGTGCTCGGCTTCAACGAGCAGGCAGACCCGAGGGCGAAGAGCTCGATATTCAGGTACGCGGTCTACACCCCGCAGGAGGAGATGAAGGGGATCCTCGCGGACCAGGAGCGCCGCCTGCAGACCATAAGGAAGGCGCTGAGGCTCGAGGACTACAAGGTGGCAGGGGACAACGCCCACAAGGTGGCCATGCAGCTCAGGGGGACGGCGGGGCTGCTGATCAAGAGGGGCGGGGAGGCGGATGGGATAGACGCCGAGATCAGGAGGGCGGAGGAGGGGCTGCCCAAGATGAGGGCGGAGGCCGCCGGCATCGAGGACGAGATCGCGGAGGCGGAGATCGAGGTCAAGGGCGCGAAGTCCGAGAGCGAGAGGCTGAGCGCGGAGCTCGAGAGGCTGGCGGGCGAGGCCAAGAAGGCGAAGGAGGTCAGGGCGGACATCGGCCGGACGGGCAGGTCCGTCGAGTCGCTCAGGGCGGAGGTCCGAGCAGGCGAGGGCCGGCTGAAGGCGGCAGAGGGGCAGCTCGGGCAGCTGCAGGCGGTCCAGGAGCCGTCGCTCACGCTCGATGAGGCGGAGGACATGCTGAAGGACGCGCGCCGCAGGCTGAGCGAGTGCCAGAGGGGGGCGGGGGTCCACGAGCACGACCTCTCCAACTACTCGAGGCTGGTCAGGGAGGGGAAGTGCCCGACATGCGGGCAGCCGACGGACGGGGAGTTCTTCACGAGCCGGCTCGACGGCGCGAGGGCCCGGGTCGAGGAGTCGAATGCCCTGAGGGGGGAGCTGGAGAAGGAGGTCGATGCGCTGGAGGCCGCAGTGAGGGCGACAAGGGACTACGAGGAGGCGGCTGCGAGGCGCCAGCAGCTCAATGAGAGGGTGGAGGAGATCAGGGACAGGCTGGCAGCGGCCGGCGAGCAGCTGCTGGGCCTCGAGGCGCAGCTGGAGGAGCTGAAGAGGAGGGGCGAGAGGTCGGAGAGGGCAGAGCGGGATTACGGCGCGGTCAGGAGGGAGTACGAGGCGAACGAGGAGAGGCGCGGGAGGGCGGAGGGGAGGGAGAAGGAGCTCATAAGGAGGAGGGCCGCGCTCGGCGGGGAGGTCTCGAGGCTGGAGTTCGAGATCGGGAGGCTCACGAAGGAGAGGGAGCGCGCGCTTGCCGAGAGGGAAAGGGGCGAGGGCCTGCTCGAGGTCTCGGACTGGCTGGACGGCTACTTCGCCTCAGCCATCGAGAAGATCGAGCGGTCGATAATGACCTCCGCCAACCGGGACTTCGATGCGGAGTTCGCGAAGTGGTTCGCCTACCTGGTCGAGGACCCAACCAAGAGCGTGAGGGTGGACGAGGACTTCACTCCGCTCATCAGCCAGGACTCGTATGAGCAGGAGATAGGCAACCTCAGCGGCGGCGAGAGGACCGCGCTTGCGCTCGCATACAGGCTGGCGCTGAACAAGGTCGTCCAGAAGAACACCGACGTCGACGCGAGCCTCCTGATACTCGACGAGCCGACGGACGGCTTCAGCAAGGACCAGATCGCGAAGATGGGGGACCTGCTGAAGGACCTCGACATAAGGCAGGGGATCATAGTCTCCCATGAGAGGGAGCTCGAGGGCGCGGTGGACCACATATTCCGGGTCAGCAAGGAGGCGGGAAGGTCGAGGGTCACCCCTGCCAAGGGATGACGGGCGCAGGAGAGGGAAGGAAGAGGGAAAGAAGGGGATAGGTAGAAGTAGAGGGGGGAAGGATGCAGAGGAGGCGCGTCACGCCTTCCCTGAGGCGGAGCCGTGGATCGGCCTCCCCAGCGCCGCCTTGGCAGCCTCCATTATCGCCTCGCTCAGCGTCGGGTGCGGGTGCACGCTCGAAGCGACCTCCTCGACCGTCATATTTCTCGACATCGCCAGGGCGCACTCGCTTATGAGGTCCGAGGCGCCCGCGCCGACGATCTGGGCCCCGATGAGCCTCCCGGTCTTCCTGTCCCCGACAATCTTGACGTAGCCCTCGAGCCTGCCGAGCGTCATCGCGCGCGCCGAGCCGGCGAAGGCGAACCTCCCGGAGAAGGCGTCGCAGCCCTGGCGCGCCGCATCTGCCTCGTCGACGCCGACGACGCCGACTTCAGGGTCGGAGTAGACGACCGAGGGCAGCGGGGGCATCTCAAACGAGCCCCGGGCGCCGCACGCGATCTCGGCAGCGGCAAGGCCCTGCTCCGATGACCTGTGCGCCAGGTAGGGCACGCCGGTGACGTCGCCGACCGCAAAGATGCCGCCGACGTTCGTCTCCAGCCGCCGGTTCACCTTCACGAAGCCCTTCCGGTCCAGCTCGACGCCCGCCGCTTCGATGCCGATCTCGTCCGTGTTCGGGCGCCTCCCGACGGCGACCAGCGCGTACTCCGCCTGCAGGTCCGGCGCGCCTTCGAAGGAGACCGCTGCGTGCGGGCCCTCATTCCTGATGCCGCTCACCCGGGCCTTCAGCCTCACGTCGACGCCCAGCTTCGCGAGCGAGTCGCAGACGGGGGAGACGACGTCCTTCGGCCAGCCGGGCATGAGCTGGTCCATTATCTCGATTATCATGATTGAGGTGCCCATCTCTGCGAATGCGGTCGCCACCTCGACGCCGATCACGCCGCCGCCGATTATCGCCAGCGACTTGGGGAGCGCGGGCAGCCCGAATATCTCGTCGGAGCTGATGATGCGGCTCGCGTCGAACCTCATCCCGGGCAGGTCCATGGGCCGGGAGCCGGTGGCTATGACTATTGCCTTGGCGTCCAGGACCTCGCCGCCGGGAGCGGCCTCGACGGACGTGGCGGACCTGAAGCGGGCGGACCCCGCGATCAGGTCGACTTGGTTGGACTTGAGGAGGAGCTCGACCGCCCTCCTGAAGCGGTCCATGACGGACCTGTTCCATGCGGCGGTCTTGGGGTAGTCGACGCCCAGCTGTGGGGCGGTTATGCCCATGCGCGCGCCCTTGCGGACGTCCTTCAGGGTCTTTGCGACCGAGAGGAGCGCCTTCATCGGGACGCACCCCCTGTTCAGGCATGCGCCGCCGAGCAGACCCTTCTCCACGAGCGCCACGCGCCTGCCCAGCTGGGCGAAGCGGATTGCGGAGACGTATCCGCCCGGCCCCCCGCCTATGATGACTGCGTCATATGATCTTGATCTTGATCGCTCCATTGCAATGCACCGGTTGACTTTGGGTACTAGAACGGATAAGATACGAGTGCCGGGGGAGAAAAACCTTTGGATGGCGCTCAGTAGGACTCGACGACGGTCATGCCGTTGAGCTTTGCGCTGACCGCCGCCTCCTCCGCGACGCCCTCGCCCTCGATCAGGTAGCGGTATACTGAGACTAGCCGGTCCTTGCGGAGCTCGACCTCCTTCTGCTTCCTGATGCGGAAGCCGCGGCGCCGGAGCCCCCTCGCCATGACCCGGTAGAGCTTCCCGGGGATGTCCACCAAGGTCTCGGAGAAGATCACTATCTCGTCCTCGTGCCAGACGACGTCGTCGAGTGCCTCGATCAGCTGAGACCCGAGCGTCGTCTCCCGGTTCTCGGCAGCCTCCATCGCCTCGTCTATGAGCCTCTTGAGGGACTTCTTACCGTGCTTTGGCAAACGGGGCACCTTTCGATACTATTCTGGGGCGGTGGAATTTAGACTTTTTGGGCAACATACTGTGGCGAGCCGGCCACGAGGCGCTGAGGGGCGAGGGCCTGCCCTGCACTCTGCTCATTTTTTCCCGTGCCCGCCCCGAGCTGTCTGGCGCGCACTATCCGGCCTTCCCGGATATGTATTGGCAGAAACGGTAGCTTATCGGCCCTGCTTTAATGATCTCGCATGGGAAATCCCTGCACTCGAAGCATAGTTTGACGCCTTTCCTGAAGGCGCAGTCGGCTATCCTGCATAGCTTGTTCTCCTTCGGAATGCACCCGGCGCTCCCATTAGGGCACTTATTTGCGACCATCCGCGGGCACTTTTCGCACGCAATTCCGCATACGCCTATTTTCGTAGAACGCCATCTCCAATCAGAATACGAATGCTCAACCTATAACAGATTTTGGCGTCTGCCGGCTAAACCGCATCTCCCACATGCCGCCTGCCAATAAGGCGCCTCGCGGCCAATATCAGGGGCGTGCCTATCGTCGCGGACAGGAACGTTATGAGCAGGCGCTCCCCGAGCATGACCGGCAGCAGCGGGGCGAAGAACAGGGGCGAAGGGTTGAAGGCGACCATGAATATGATATTGCCAAGCATGTTGCCAGCCATCGTTGCGGGGAAGCCCGAGAGCAGCAGCCCGAGGGCAAGCCGCTTCTTCGACTCGCTCGCCAGCATGCCCGAGATCCTGCCCCTGAAGGCCAGCAGGATTGAGAGGGCGGCCATGTGCGGGGCAGCGTAATAGTATACGGCCACGCCCTCCGGGAAGAGGTACCAGCCCAGGATCAGCAGCGAGAGGACGCCCGACGCGATTGCCCACCCGGGCATCCCCGCGATCTTCCGGCGATACAGCGCTGCCGCGATAAAGGCAGGGATCAAGGCAAGGGGGGCGAAGAGCAGGCCCACGGCATCGCCGCTGGCAAGTTTGCCTATGGCTGCCCCAAAGAAGGCAGCGACCGGACCCAGGACCGGACCGAGGAGTATTCCATAAGCAGGCTCAAGGGACCTCACGAGGTCTATCTCGGACCCAGGCGCGCCCAATATGGGCAGGCCGGGGAGCAGCCCCACTACCGCATAGACCGCCGCGAGCAGTGCGACCAGCGCGATGGCTCTCTTGTCCATATGGAATCGCATCATTGGCAATAACTTAATGGCTATTTATCATTTAACGGTTTTATACGCCAACACAGATAATTAAACAGAGAACCCCTGGAAGGGGAAGAACGTGGCGAAGAAGCTGGAAGATGTAGAGGCATTATTGGATTGAAAAATAAATAGGCATCGCTCGCTTTAACTTACATAATTTTACCAATTGTCATTGGTAGCTTATTTGGATTGTTCGTGGCATTCATAGATATTGCTAACTTGGATCTACAAGCACCAACAAATTGGCTCGCAGGATTTATCTCAGCAATAATTGTTGTTTTGCTGAGCGAGATATACAGGGATAAGAGGTCACAAAAGAAAACTCAATTGGCTTTATTAGAAAAATGTCGATTACCATTACTGAATTTTATATCGTCTTTTGACAAAATAGCCATCAATTTAGGAACCACCCGGATGCAAAATTATTGGAAAAACATTTTTAGGGATTACCATAAACNCACAAAATTAAACAAAAAAACAGAATCATGACATGAACTCGTTCCATGTCGCATTAATGGTTTTATACGTCAACAGCGGATAATGGAGTATGCGCTCACTGAAAAGGGGAAGATGGTGGCAGGGTAGATGGAAGAGCTTGAGAAATTAATTTCATGAGGAGTGGTTTATGCCCGCACAACTCGTTTCCGAGTCTGACTTTGTCACCAACCGCCTATTTTTCGACCTGAAAACTGCAGCGAAAGGGCTTGGGATGGACCGCATCATAGATCTACACACCGAGGTCAGGATCGACGGAGGTAAGGCCGACCTCGTCGTGGAGCACTCCATGAAAAGGACGCTGGTCCTCGAGGCTAAGTATAAGAAGAAGATAGGCAGGGTAGAGCGCCTCATAGAGCCAAGGGACCCTGATGTGGTAGCCCAGGCAGTCCAGTATGCAACACTGGGCGGCTACCCATTCTACGCCACCTGCAACCCTAAGAGGCTCGTCCTGTTCAAGGTCATGCCAGGGAAGAAGGCTTACGAGAGCGAGATCGCTTCAATTGAGATACAGGGGAACCCTGGCTGGGCAGAGGAAGTGCTAAACGTCGTATTGGGCGTCACCCCCGTCTCGGCGAAGGCCGTCGACGACTCGCTGGTGGAGCTGCTCCACGAGGCATACGAGGACCTGAAAGACGAGTTCCTAGCGTCGCTGAGAGAGAGGCTCAACGACGGGACGTTTAGGGAAAGGTTCGAGGAGTGGCTGAAGAGCCAAGGCATCGAGTACAACGATGAGAATGTCAGAAAGGCGGCCGAGCAGACGACGTACCTCCAGATCAACAAGCTTTTATTCTACAACGTTGTGAGGACGCTCTACCCGGATAGGCTGCAGACGGTCTCTGTGGGGGAGGACGAGGACGTCTTCGAGGTCCTGTCGGATTACTACGACGACATCCGGAAGATAGACTATGCGCCAATATACCAGCCAGACCTGATCAGCGAGGTTCCCTTCACAGGCAGGGCAAAGGAAAGGTTCCGCACCCTCATCGAATCGCTCAACCAGTACGACTTCTCGAAGATGGAAAGCGACTTCATGGGACGCGTCTATGAAAAGCTCATACCGCCCGTCGAGAGGAAGCGCCTCGGTCAGTTCTATACCCCGCCAGATGTCGTAGACCTGATAACAAAGCTCACCATAAAGGACGGTAAGGTCAAGATCTTGGACCCCGCCTGCGGATCAGGGTCCTTCCTGGTGAAAGCATATCACCGCCTGAGGGAGCTGAACGGCGTCCCGAAGGATATGTCTGGACCATTGGGTGAGACGTTCCACAGACAGCTGCTGGATCATATCTACGGGGTGGACATAAACCAGTTCCCAGCCCACTTGTCCGTCATAAACCTAGCTATACAGAACCCTAGAGTCAAGATAGATGCTGTGAACGTGGTGGTGAAGGACTTCTTCGACCTGAAGCCTAGGCAAGAGACCCTCGCCGGGTTCAAGAGCATGGACTCCGCGGGGAAAGAGCAGCTGGTGAAGATACCACACTCGTTCGACGTGGTCGTTGCCAACCCACCTTACATCCGCCAAGAGCTACTAGGTGAGAGGGAAAAGAGGAAGATCTTCGAGCTTGTAGAGAAGGAGTTCAAGGACGAGCTCTTCGTGGGTCAAGCCAAGAAGAAGAGGGCTGTCGTCCTGGACCGGATGAGCGACATCTACGTCTACTTTTACATACACTCGATCAAGTTCTTGAAAAACGGCGGGACGCTCGGATATATCTCGTCTAACAAGTGGCTAGAGGTAGGATACGGGGAGCCTTTCCAAGAGTTTCTCTTGAGAAACGTCAAGATACTTTGCATTATAGAGTTCGACAGGGCAGTATTTCCAGATGCTGAGGTAAACACGGCAATAACCATACTTCAAAAAGAGAACGACGTTCAGAAGCGCAAGAGCAATACGGTCAGATTTGTCAGGGTAAAAAAACCGATAGAGCAGGTCGAACTGATGAAGCTCTTTGAGGAAGAGGATGATGTTGATGATGAGCGGATAAGGGTGACGGTCGTTCAGCAGAACAAGCTCAAGCCAGGGAAGTGGAATGTTTACCTTAGGGCACCTCCGGTTTTCAAGAAGATAATAACTCATTCAAAGATGAAGCCACTAGGCGAGGTCGCGGAGGTAATGAGAGGACCGACTACGGGTTACAACGATTTCTTCATCCTGTCGAAAGAGAATGCCACAGAGAGAGGTATAGAGCCGGAGTTCCTAGTCCCTTGCGTCTCTTCGCCAAAGAAGGTAAGAGGATTGATAGTAAAACCAGAGGATGTGGATGAGTACTTCTTCATATGTGATAAACCAAAGGATAGTCTAAGAGGTACTAATGCTCTCAAGTACATTGAGCATGGCGAAAAGTTGGAGGTTGAAGTAACACGAGGGTCTAAGAAGGGCAGGCTCAAACTCCCAGAGCTCGAAACCTTAAAATCGAGAAAGCTATGGTATGCATTGCCAAAGCCGGAAATCCCCTGTATTTTATTTCCCAGATTGGTGGATGTTGGGGCTCGCTTCTTGAAAAATGAGGCAGGATGCCTTGGACCGCATGTCTTCTATTTAATTTACCCTAACAAGAATGACTACGAATTGCTAGCTTATCTCAATAGTAGTTTGGCAACCTTTCTGATAGAGCTGAAGGGCCGTTCATATGGTGGGGGGGTCTTGGAATTGTTGATATATGAGGCCCAAGAATTACCCGCAATTGATTTTGTAAAGACTTCTGCTATTGAAAGAAAGAAGTTCGACGATGCGCTAAAGAACCTGCATGAATGCGTCGATGAACGCATTAAGGCTGAAGATAATCTTGAATTGGTAAAATCACCCAGGAAAAAACAAGTAGGTCTTTTGGAACTAGATGCGAGAAAGAAGTTCGAGAAGACTGTTAAAGCAGAAAAAGCGGCTCAGAAAGAACTCGATGAGGCGGTTTACGACGTTATCAACCTCACAAAGGACGAAAGGAAGCAAGTCGAAGAAGGACTCAAAGAACTTCAGGAGTTAAGAAGGTCTAGAACTAGAGTATAGTGCTACTCCAGCACCCCAAACGCCACCTTCAGCCTCTCGAGCTTCCTTTCCTTGAGCAGGAACAATACCTCCGCTATGGCCTCCCGGCACTCTTCGGCCGTCCCGCACCTATTCATCTTGAGGAGGGCCAGCTCCAGCACGTCCTCGCACTCCCTCGCTCAGCTCACGGCCCCTCGCCCTCCCCTCTGTCCGCGCCCGAGCCACGACGCGCACCATTTCCCGCACTTCACCCTCCCGCCCAGCAGCTCCTCGCCCAGCTCCTTAAGCGGCAATCCCAAACACGGTAATCGCGCAGCTTTTAATACGACACAAGCATGCTTGCCATTCGAAATTTCGAATTTCTCTTCGGAAAATGGATGAAAGAATCGGTTAAAAGCAACTTTCAGGAAGTTCTCTACCGGTGGACAGGTTGAAAATTACAGTAACTAAT
>MAGS01000035.1:10448-12626 GCA_001717005.1 Candidatus Methanomethylicus mesodigestus
CTCTTCGGCCGTCCCGCACCTATTCATCTTGAGGAGGGCCAGCTCCAGCACGTCCTCGCACTCCCTCGCGCAGCTCACGGCCCCTCGCCCTCCCCTCTGTCCGCGCCCGAGCCACGACGCGCACCATTTCCCGCACTTCACCCTCCCGCCCAGCAGCTCCTCGCCCAGCTCCTTAAGCGGCAATCCCAAACACGGTAATCGCGCAGCTTTTAATACGACACAAGCATGCTTGCCATTCGAAATTTCGAATTTCTCTTCGGAAAATGGATGAAAGAATCGGTTAAAAGCAACTTTCAGGAAGTTCTCTACCGGTGGACAGGTTGAAAATTACAGTAACTAATGGAAAGAGTGCACTCAGTGCCTCAGACAAGAGGTGCAAGGCACTCTCGATAATGATGCTCTTTATTCTCATGGCGAGCGTGGCAACGGTTGCGGTGCCGGTCTCGGCGGCTTCATCTTATTCAGCATCCGAGGCGTCGGCGCCCGTCGTGACTAGCGAGGGGAACTACACAAAGATAGTAACAGACACCTTCACGGTCATGATCCAGAGGAACGGGACGAAGCCGACGTTCGTCTGGTGGGCGAATAACGACACGAGCGAGAGGTACGTCCTCCAGTACAAGGGCCTCATAGAGTACGCCCAGATAAACGGCTCCTCCTTCCAGATGTCCAACATGGCTGAGAGGGAGCTCCTCGAGATCCTCGTCGACCGGGTCAATGCGTACGACCTGAACAGGCTCGGCGTCGCGGAGAAGGGCCTCTCGCAGGCGTTCATCGCGAGCAGCGGGCTCCTGGCATCCAAGATCAAGCTCCAGAATGACAGGGCAGACATCTCCGAAGTCATCGGACAGCTCGAGGACGTCCTTAGCTACTACGAGAGCCTGCGGAGCAGGGTGACCGATGCGGCAGCCCTGCAGGCGATAGACCAGGCGATAGCCGACACGACAGCAGCCCTTGAGCTTGCCCAGAACGGCGCGACGCAGGGCGAGGTTGCGGACGCCTTAGCGGTGGCGATAAGCGACGGCAGGGCGCTGATCAGGATCGGCATAGAGGAGACTAAGGACCTCATCGGCCAGCTCGTGGAGCAGAGGGAGGCGCTGAAGGAGCTCGCGCAGGGCTTCCACCAGGCGACCCTGAACTTCGCGTCCTGCACCTGGGAGATGAGCGAGATCTCCAACATCGCCCAGGGCAGCGACGTGATAGGGCTGACCTTCACGATGACCCTTACCGGGGCGCCGCAGAAGTTCGGCTTCGCGGAGGGGAACGTCAAGCTGGTCGTCAGGATATACTCGAGCCCGGTCGAGGAGGCGTTCAGCCTTGGCGGCCAGTCTTACACCTACAGCGTCGGCGCGGGGGAGGTCAAGATGGACTTCATCGTGGACGGCTGGGACTGGAACTTCGAGCCGGCGACCATCACGAGGCTCAACACGACCTGCCTCACGGTGAGCCCGGCGCTTGCGCTCTGGATCGACGCGGCGGCATTCAGCACGAACTACACCGACCCGGAGCCGCTGTATGGCGATTTGAGCGGCGTGAACGCGACGGCAGCCACGGCAACCTCATTCAGCTACGGGGGCCAGAGGCAGAGCATATCCGTGAGCGGTGATGACGCAGAGGCAACCCAGCTGGCGTTCACGCCGTCGCTCCTCTCGAGCTCGATAGCGGGCAAGCAGTTCATGAAGGCGCTCTCCGCCAGGCTGATGCTCTCGAACGGGAGCACGATCGGGGGCTTCTTCGACTTCGTCCCGTATGCAGTCGTGACCAACGAGTCAGGTCAGGGGCAGCTCGTGAATGTGACCGCATCGTACCGCAGCGGGGGCAACCACGTCCGGATCTACGTCTGCTACCCGTACTTCAACGGGACGCTGGTCCACGACCCGAGCATAGGCGTTGAGGGCGGCGGATCGGGCGGAGGCGACGGCAACGGCGGCAGCGGGGCGAATTACCTCGTCACCCTCGGGGCCGGCGCGGGGGGCATCGCGAGCATCCTGGCAATCCCGCCCATGCCGACGTGGGGCAATGCGGGCAGCCTCGCGGTTGCAGGGGGCGCAGTCATGCTCGGGGTGGTCGCAATCATCCTCGCGGTGAGGCGCAACCCGGCGGCGGCCTAGCCTAGCCCAGCCCAGCAAAGCAAGGTCTAGCAAGGTATAACCCACCATATGCCGCCAAGTCGTAGGC
>MAGS01000036.1 GCA_001717005.1 Candidatus Methanomethylicus mesodigestus
CCACGGAGCGCCTCCTCGCAATCTCGAATGCCACCCCCCTTGCGGAGCCGCCATAGCCGAGGATGAGGACCCGCGCGCCCTTCAGCCTTGCGCCTCCCGCTTCGAGCGCCCGCAGCGCCCCCATCCCGTCCGTATTGTGACCGACGAGCTCCCCGCGTCTGTTCGAGATGACGTTGACCGACCCCGAGGGGGCGGCGCTCTCGTCCAGCCTGTCCAGATGCGGCGCGACGCCGGTCTTGTGCGGGATGGTCACGTTGCACCCCAGTACCCCCAGCGCGCGCAGCCCTGCGACGGCGGCGGCGAGGTCGTCTTTGGTGACCCTGAAGGCGAGGTATGCGCAGTCGACGCCCAGCTCCCTGAATGCGGCGTTCATCATCCTCGGGCTCAGCGAGTGCGCCACGGGGTCGCCTATCAGGCAGCAGAGCATCGTGCGGCTCCCGATCATCCCGCGAGCGCCTCCTGGGCCTGCCTCATGGACTGCAGGTCGATCTGGCCCGGCGCGGCCTCCCTCCCCCTCTTGAGCGAGGCGTATGTCCACTCCGATCCGAAGAGCGGCGCGAGTACCCGGGAGACCCTGCCCATGTTGCCGTGGCAGAAGACGACCCGCCTGTGCCCGCCGAGTGAACGGCACATCTCCAGCGCCGCCAGGTTGTCCTCAATACGGGACGCGGGCATCACCGCCTTGAAGACCGGGCCCGCCGAGGCCCTTACCGACGAGACGAAGTCCCTCAGCTCGCCCGGCTCGATCATTCTCCCGCTGTGCCACGAGACGACGGGCTTGGCGCCGCCCGCGGCGATGCGGTCCAAGCACTCGCCGAAGACCTCGGGATCCATCTCCCTGTTTATGTCGATGTAATCAGCACGGTCTGCCGCCCCTGCGAGGAGCCCTGCGCGCTCCCTGTCGCTCCCGGAATACCGGCCGAATATGCGGGAGGGCATGACCGTAACGACCTTAGGAACCCCGATCTGGTCCACGCCCCCGAGCAGCAGCTCGACCTTCTCCGCATCCAAGGCGGCAAGGCAGTCCAGCCTCAGCTCCACGAGGTCGGCGCCCTCCAGCCAGGCCGCGGTGGCCGCCGACGCCATCCCCTGGACATCCGTCTCCACGATGCTCACGCAGATGTTGGCATTAATCATCCTTGACGACCCCCTTCAGCGCCTCGTCGATCGCGTCGCCCGGCGGGTCCGAGACGACGGTCCCCTTGCCGAGCTTCTCCGGGAGGGCGAACCTGAGCCTCCTTGCGGCGACCTTCTTGTCGTGCGCCATGAGCCCGATGAGGGTCTTGCGGCTGATTCCCTCAAGGCGGGTGGGCAGTCCGTAGGCGGAGATGAGCGACTCCAAGCGCTCTACCGTGCCCCGCGTAACCATCCCCAGCTCCTCCGCAAGCCTGACCTCCCCGGCCATCCCTATCGCCACCGATTCCCCGTGGCTGAATCCCCTGTACTCCATCGCGGCCTCCACGGCGTGGCCGAGGGTGTGCCCGAAGTTGAGGAGCACCCGCAGGCCGGAGAGCTCCCGCTCGTCCCTGGCGACGACGCCCGCCTTCAGCTCCGCCGCCCTGAACACCGCCCGCATGGTCGCCTCCTCCTCGAGCCTAAGCAGCTGCTCGCGCTCCCTCTCGAGCTGCTCCAGCAGCGGGAGGTCCATTATCGCGCCGTACTTGATGAGCTCTGCCGCGCCGCAGCGCACCTCCCTGGGCGGCAGCGTCAGCAGCGACGAGGTGTCGGACAGGACGAGGGCCGGCTGGTGGAACGCGCCCATGATGTTCTTGGCGTCCGGGAGGTTCAGTGCAGCCTTCCCACCTATGCTGCTGTCCACCTGCGCCAGCAGCGTGGTCGGGATGTGGATGAGGCGCACGCCCCTCATGTAGGTGGCGGCGACGAATCCGGCGAGGTCACCCACGCATCCCCCGCCTAGCGCAATTATCGTGGCGCCCCTACCCGCCTTCATCCTCAGGAGCTCCTCGACGACGCGCGCGTAGGTGGCGATCGTCTTCGCCTCCTCGCGGTCCGGCACCAGCACCGTCTCGGACGGTATGCCGCTGCGGGCGAGGCTCTCCCTCACGGCAGGGCCGTACAGCCTATCCGCAGGCGGGACGGACAGGATGACGACCATGTCGTCCGACCTGAGCGGGGCGACGTACCGCCCGACGTCTGGGATAAGCCTGCTGCCTATGATTATGGGGTAGCTCCTCTCCCCGAGGTCCACGCTTATGGTGTGCAAACTCATGACCTGCCGACCGCTCTCGCCACCCTTGCGATCTCGTTCATTGCCTGCCCGAACTGCTCAGGCGTCAGCGACTGTGGCCCGTCGCTCAGCGCCGACTCAGGCCTCGGATGGACCTCTATGAGGAGCCCGTCCGCGCCCGCGGCGATGGCGGCCTTGGATGCCGCGACGACGAGGTCCCTCCTGCCGGTGGCGTGGCTCGGGTCGGCGATCACAGGCAGGTGGCTCATCAGCTTTGCGAGCGCAATGCCCGCGGTGTCCATGACGTTC